>DAHWBL010000385.1 GCA_027323595.1 Acetobacteraceae bacterium
GAAGCAGCGTTGACAGCATTGTTGCCACGACTGATCGGCGACAGACTGGTGGAATGCAAAATCATCCAGCATGGTTCCAAGCCGGAGTTGCTGAAGAACCTGCCCACGCGGCTACGCGGATATGCGGGGCGACAGGACGAATCGCTACGCATTCTCGTGCTGGTTGACCGTGATAACGATGATTGTCGTGAACTGAAAGGACAGCTTGAAGCAGCGGCGCGTGACGCGGGGCTCGCAACGAAAAGCACACCCGATCCGGTCGGCGCGTTCCGTGTCGTCAACCGAATCGTGATCGAAGAGCTTGAGGCATGGTTCTTCGGCGACGTGGCGGCGATGCGTGCCGCCTTTGACCGGGTGCCCTCGACATTGGCGTCGCGCCAGGGCTTTCGTGATCCGGACGCGGTGGCAGGCGGCACATGGGAGGCGCTACACCGCGTTCTGAAACGCGCCGGGCATTATGACCGGGCGACAACCCTGCCCAAGATCGAGGTCGCCCGCCGAATTGCGAGCAAAATGGACCCAGCGCGAAATCGGTCAAAAAGTTTCGAGGCTTTCGTCAGTGGGCTGAACGCGCTTCTCGCCTGATCCCGCCTCACCCATAAACCAACGTCGGCAGCCACATCGCGATCTGCGGGACGATCGACAAGATCACCACCGCCAGCGCCATCAGCACCACGAACGGCAGCGTGCCCCAGATGATGTGCCCCAGCCCGACATCGGGGGCGATGCGGTTGATCACGAAAATATTCAGCCCCACCGGCGGATGGATCAGCCCCATCTCCATCACCACCGACATCACGATGCCGAACCAGATCAGGTCGAACCCCGCCGCGCGCAGCGGCGGCAAAATGATCGGCGCGGTCATCAAAATGATCGAGACCGGCGGCAGAAAGAACCCCAGCATCACCACCAGCAGCAAAATCGCCGCCAGCAGCAGCCATTTCGACAGATGCAGCCCCACGATCCAGCCCGCCGCGCTCTGGCTGATGTGCAGATAGCTCATCACGTAACTGTACAGCAGGCTCATGCCGATGATCATCAGCAGCATGCCGCTCTCGCCCAGCGACCCCACGAAGATCGGCTTCAGATCAGCCAGCCGCCAGGCGCCATAGACAACGCCGATCAGCGCCAGCGCCAGCACCGCGCCCAGCCCCGCGGTCTCCGACGGGGTGGCGATGCCGCCATACAGCGCGATCATCACCCCGCCCAGCAGCACCAGGAACGGCAGCACCCTGGGCAGGGCGGCGAATTTCTCGCCCCAGCCATAGCGGTGATGCACCAGGATCGGGTGCGACGGATCGCCGGCGGCAAGCGCGCGGTCGCGCTCGCCGCGCCAGTGCCAGATCGCATAGGCGGCGAACGGACCCACCAGCAGCAGCCCCGGCCCGAGCCCGGCCAGGAACAGCCGCCCGAGCGACTGCTCGGCCGCCACCGCATACAGGATCAGCGTCACCGAAGGCGGCAGCAGAATGCCCAGCGTGCCGCCGGCCGCCACCAGCCCGGCGGCGAACCCCGGCGAATAGCCGCGCCGGCGCATCTCCGGAATGCCCGAGCTGCCGATCGCCGAACAGGTGGCCGGGCTCGATCCGGCCATCGCGGCGAACAGCCCGCAGGCGATCACCACCGCCACCCCCAGCCCGCCAGGCACCCGGTTCAGCCAGACATGCAGCGCGTCATACAGATCCTTGCCCGCGCGCGACTTGCCGATCGCCGCCCCCTTGAGGATGAACAGCGGGATCGTCAGCAGCGTGATCGAGGCGAGTTCCTCATAGACGTTCTGCGCGATCGTATCGACCGAGGCGGCCGGCATGAACACCATCATGAACACCGTCGCCACCCCGCCCAGCGCGAAGGCGATCGGAATGCCGAAGAACAGCGCGGCAAGCGTCGCACCGCCATACATCAGGCCCAGATCGAGCGGGGTCATGCGCCGCGCAACACCCGGCCGGCGCCGGCCAGCGTCTGCAACCCGATCTGCACCGTCAGCAGCGCCATGACCGCGGTCATCGCGCCGTAGGGGATCCACAGCGGCGGTCCCCAGGCGGTGTCGGAAATCTGCCCATCGGTGATCGCCTCGATCAGCATCTGCCAGCATTTCAGGGTGAAATAGCCACAGAACGCCGCCGCCGCCGCATCCGCCAGCAGATGGCGCACCCGCTCCAGCCCCGGCGGCAGCAGATGCGTCAGCACATCGATCGCCACATGGCCCCGCCGCGCCTGCGTCCAGGCGGCCGACACGAAGGTGGCGCCAACCAGCAGGAACACCGACAATTCGTCCTGCCAGTCGCTCGCGATGCCCAGGAAATACCGCCCGATCACCTCCCAGGTGAGCACCATGCCCGCGGCGATGAAGGCCAGCGCCGAGGCCAGCGCCATCGCCTGGTTCAGCCGGTCGAGCCCCCACTGCACCCCGCCCAGCAGCCCCGCGCGCGGCACATCGTCGGGAGGGGCCGACGCCTCGCCCAGTTCGGCGGCAAGCCCGTTCACGCCGAAATCTGTTCCGCCAGCTTGAGCAGCTCGGCGCACGACGCGCTGCGGGCGGCGAAATCCTTCCACGCGGTCCGCTGCGCGATCGCCTTCCACTCGTCGAGCGCGGCGGGCGAAAAGGTCGCCACCTTGGCGCCGGCCTTGCTGAAGATGCCGGCGAAATCCTGATCGTCCTTGCGCGCCGCATCGAGCGCGAACGGCTCCAGCGAGGCGCCAACCTCGGAGATCGCCTTCTGCTGGTCGGCCGGCAGGCTGTCATAGACGATCTTGGACATCAGCAGCGGCTCGAACATGAACCAGAAGCTGCCATCGATGCCCGAGGTTGCGTTCTTGCTGATCTCCTCAAGCCGGAAGCTGATCAGGCTGGTCGATGAGGTGACCGCGGCATCGAGCGTGCCGGTCTGCATGGCGGCGTAGATCTCGTTCGATGGCACCGAGGAGATGATCGCCCCGGCCTCCTTGAGCATCAAATCCATCTCGCGCGAGCCGCCGCGAAACTTCATCCCCTGGGTGTCGGCGGGCCGCACGATGGGCGTGCTGCGCGACGCCACCCCGCCGGACTGCCAGACCCAGGTGAGAATTTTGACGCCCTTGCTCTCCAGCACCTCGGCCAGCCGATGCCCGACCTCGGCGTTCTTCCAGGCCGACCCCTGCGCGTAGTTGGACACGAGGCACGGCATCAGCCCGACATTGACCTCGGGCACCTGGCCGCCGGCATAGGCGAGCGGATAGGCCGTGATGTCGAGCGCGCCTTTGCGGATGGCGTCGAACTGCGCCAGCGTCTTCATCAGCGAGGAGCCGGGATAGATCTCGAACGCCAGCTCGCCATGGGTGCGCCTGGTCACCTCCTCGGCGAAGATGCGCACCATGCGGTCGCGAAAATCGCCGGTGGTGGTGGTGCCGGCGGGGAACTGGTGGCTGATCTTCAGCGTGCGCGGGGCGGCGAAGGCGGGGCTGGCGAGTGCCGGCGCGGCCAGCAGGCCGCCCAGCGCGGCGCGGCGTGACATGGGCATGGATTTTTCCTCCCGAGGCGAAACCGGCCGGCCACGTCGGCAAGAAATCCGACCCAACCACGCCGATTGCAGTAACCTCGTGCAATAATCTCGCCTGGATGCATTGGCAAGTCCGACGACACCAGATCACGCCAAAGCGAGCCGACCGGACGGCGGGCCGGGCCGGTCGATCCCGCCCTCGCCCGCCCGGCTCTTGACAGATGCCCCCCCAAGTTGTCGTTACCGCGCCTGCGCGGCGTGTGGCGGTTCTGCCGCCGGCGCGGCGCGCGTGCAGGGGTGTAGCTCAATTGGCTAGAGCGCCGGTCTCCAAAACCGGAGGCTGGGGGTTCGAGACCCTCCACCCCTGCCAGCAGCGACGATTTTCCGGCCGCCATCCCGCACCGCGCGGGGCGGCGGCCGAACCCTAGCCCCCCAGCCGTCCTCCCGCACCTGCGGGGAGGCGGCGAAACCCTAGCCCAAGGACAGGCCAGCGTGGCGGTCAATCCCGCGAAGTTCGTGCGTGACGTCAGAATCGAGGCCGGGCGCATCACCTGGCCCTCGCGCAAGGAGACCATGGTCACCACCGGCCTGGTGTTCGCCATGGCCGCGCTGGCGGCGCTGTTCTTCTTCACCATCGACCAGCTCGTCGGGCTGGCGGTGCGCGCCCTGTTCGGGTTCAACGGCTGAGCATGCGCTCCCACCCGCATCCGGCGGTGGCGCGGGGCCGCCGACATCATATACAATCGACGCTTCCCAGCGGATCGATCCGGTTCCCGGCGCCCGCCGGCAGAGTTTGAGGACAGAAATGGCCAAGCGTTGGTACGTCGTGCATGTCTATTCGGGCTTCGAGAAAAAGATCGCCCAGCAGATCAAGGAGCAGGCCGAGCAGAAGGGCCTCGCCGACATGATCGAGGACGTGCTGGTCCCGGCCGAGGAAGTGGTCGAGGTGCGGCGCGGCCAGAAGGTGAACACCGAGCGGAAATTCTTCCCCGGCTACGTCCTCGCCAAAATGGAAATGACCGACGAGACCTGGCATCTGGTCAAGGACACGCCCAAGGTCACCGGCTTTCTGGGCACCAAGACCCGCCCCAGCCCGATCACCGAGGCCGAGGCCGACCGCATCCTCAAGCAGAGCCAGGAAGGCGTGGACCATCCCCGCCCCTCGGTCATCTTCGAGATCGGCGAGCAGGTGCGCGTGGCGGACGGCCCGTTCACCAGCTTCAACGGCACCGTCGAGGACGTGGACGAGGAAAAGGGCCGGGTGAAGGTCTCGGTCTCGATCTTCGGCCGCTCCACCCCGGTCGAGCTGGAATACAGCCAGGTCGAGAAGGTCTGAGCCCATGATCGACAAGCGCGTCGCCTCCGTCGCCGAGGCGCTGGTCGGCGTGGCCGACGGCGCGACCGTGCTGGTCGGCGGCTTCGGCGCGGTCGGCCAGCCCAACGCGCTGATCGAGGGGCTGATCGAGCAGGGCGCGACCGATCTCACCATCGTCGCCAACAATGCCGGCACCGGGCGCGTCGGCCTCGCGCGGCTGATGGAGCTGGGGCGGGTGCGCAAGATCATCTGCTCGTTCCCGCGCAGCGCCGGCTCGGTGGTGTTCGAGGAATTGTTCCGCGCCGGCCGGCTGGAACTCGAAATCGTCCCGCAGGGCACCCTGGCCGAGCGCCTGCGCGCCGCCGGTGCCGGCGTGCCCGCCTTCTTCACCCCCACCGGCGTGGGCACCCTGCTCGCCGCCGGCAAGGAGGAGCGCACCATCCAGGGGCGCCGCTGCATCCTGGAGCAGGCGCTGCATGGCGACGTGGCACTGGTCGAGGCCTGGCGCGCCGACCGCTGGGGCAATCTGGTCTATCGCTCCAGCGGACGGAACTTCAACCCGGTGATGGCCACCGCCGCCACGCTGACCGTCGCACAAACCCAACATCTGGCCGAACTCGGCGAGCTCGATCCCGACGCCATCGTCACCCCCGGCATCTTCGTCAACCGCGTGGTCCACATCCCCTACGGCGACCCGGCAAGCTGAGGAGACCCTCCATGACCCAGACCCCGGCCCCGCTCTCCCGCCCGCAGATGGCCGCCCGCCTCGCCCGCGACATTCCGCAGGGCTGGTACGTCAATCTGGGCATCGGCATCCCCACCATGGTCGCCGACCACATGGCGCCCGACCGCGAGGTGATCTTCCACTCCGAGAACGGCCTGCTCGGCATGGGCCCCGCGCCCGCCGCCGACGCGATCGATCCGTGGCTGATCAACGCCGGCAAGCAGCACGTCACGCTGCTGCCCGGCGGCTCGTATTTTCACCAGGCCGACAGCTTCGCCATCATCCGCGGCGGCCATCTGGACCTGTGCGTCCTCGGCGCCTTCGAGGTCGCCCAGAACGGCGACGTGGCGAACTGGGCCACCTCGGCCAACGACAGCGCGCCCGCGGTCGGCGGCGCGATGGACCTGTCCGCCGGGGCGCGCAATCTGTGGGTGCTGATGGAGCACACCACCAAGGACGGCCAGCCCAAGCTGGTCACCACCTGCAGCTACCCGCTCACCGCGCTCGGCGTGGTCAGCCGCGTCTACACCAACCTCGCGGTGATCGACGTCACCCCGCGCGGCTTCGTGCTTGTCGAGAAAATCGACGGCCTCAGCCTCGAATCCCTGGCTGCCCGCACCGGCGCGCCGATCCACCTGCCCGCCTGACCTTTTCAGCCTACCTCGACAACGCCCCGCGCACCGCCCGCGCCAGCTCCACCCACCCATCCGCCATCCCCGCCGGTGCCGGCGCATGGTCCGGCAGCGCGCGGATCGCCGCGGCGATGGCACCGGCCGAGGGCGCGCACAGCCGCGCCAGCGGTGAGCCGGCGAGCTGCTCGCCAAGCCCGCCAACGTCGGTGGCGATCACGAACCGCCCGGCCGCCAGCGCCGCCGGCGCCACCCCGCTCTGGCTCGCCTCCACATAGGGCAGCACCAGCGCGTCCGCCCAGGCGAGCAGCGCGCCGATCTCGCCCTCCGGCACCCAGCGATTTTCCACCCGCACGAACGCCAACGCCCGCAACGCCGCGAGCGCTGCCGACTCCGGCCCGCTGCCCACCACCCGGACCTCGCATCCCAACCCCGGCTCACCCAGCGCCGCGGCGAGCAGATCAAGCCCCTTGTACGGCAGCAGCCGTCCGAAAAACAGCAGCCGTGGCCTGCCACCATGGGCAAAGGGCGGCGGCGCCGGGCCGAACCGGAACGGCGGATGCGCCGCGATCGCGTGCACCGCGATGCCATCAGCGGCGAGCCGCTGCGCGACATGCGAGGTGAGCGCCACCACCCCGGCCGCCCCGCGCAGCAGCCGCCGCTGCAACGGCCCGACCACCGGCGCGCTCAGCCGGTCGCCCAGATGCGGCACCGCGTCATGCACCACCACCGCGTAGGGGATGCCAAGCCCGCCGAGCGCGCGCGTCATCAGCGGATCGAGCAGCGCCGACATCGCGCACACCGCCGCCTCCACCCGCAATTCGGCCAGCCGCGCGCGCAGCGGCGCCACCGCGAACGCCATGCCCGCCAGCCGCCGCAGCAGCGCCCCCGCGCCGTCATAGGTATCGACCGGCAGATCGCACACGGGCGCGTCCGGCCCGGCCATCAGCTCGGCCTGCGCCGACAGGCTGAGCAGCGCGGTGGTGTCGGGCAGCGCGGCAAGCCCCTGGTGCAGCCCCAGCCCGAAGCGCGGCCCCGCGCCGCGCCGCCCCCATTGCCAGGTCAGGATGCGCATGAAAGCCCCAGCCCGGTGAGGGCGGCGCGCAGATCATCGGTGCCCAGCCGCGCGCCGGCAAACGCGCGCCCCCGCGCGCCAAGCTGCGCGCGCAGCCCCGGATCATCGGCAAGTCGCCTGAGCCACTCGGCGGCCTTTCCCACATCGGGTTCCGCCCAGACCGCGCCGGGCGCCTCGAACACCCCGCGCGGATCGCGCGCGGGCACCAGCCGGTACGGCACCAGCGCCGCGCTGTCGGCGTCCATGAAATCGAGGTTGCCGGACCATCCGGTGGCCACCACCGGGCGGCCCAGCAGCATCGCCTCGGCCGGCACCAATCCGAATCCTTCGCTGCGGTGCAGGGACAAAACGATATCGGCCGCACGGGTCAGCGCGTGCGCATCCGCCTCGGGCAGCGTGTCGGTGAACAGCCTGATGTTGGGCGCATCGCCCACCAGCCGGCGCAAATCGGCGAAATCATCGGGAAAATCAGCAGGATTTCCGATCTTGAGCAGCAGGATACGGTCCGCCCGGTCGCCGAACGCGGCGCGGTGCGCGGCGATCGCCGCCTCGGGATTCTTGCGCGCGCGCGACGAGGCGAGGTTGAACGACACCAGGCTCACCACCGCGTCATGGGGCAACCCGAAGGCGGCACGATCGAGCCCCGAGGCCACCGGCGGCACCGCGCCGAGGCACAGCCGCACCCGCCGCACCCGCCCGGGCAGCAGCGGCTCCAGCGCGGCGGCGGAAAAATCCGACAAGGTCCAGATCTCGTGCACGAACGCCGCGCCATGCCGCCATTGCGGCGGCAACGTCGGCAGTTCCCAGGCGAAATAACCGATGATCCGCCGCCCCCGCAGCGCCGCCCGCCCCAGCCGCAGCAGCGCGATCGGCAGATGCGGCGCGTTCACCCCGATCAGCAGCGGCGCGTCGGCGGCCAGCCCCTCGGGCAGTCCCACCCGCGGCCCCGGCATCCCGGACAGGTCGACCGGCCAGCTCGCCACGCCAAGCTGCCCGCACCCCGCATGCAACAGCCGCACGATGCCGCCCAGGCCCGAAGCGCGGGAGAATTCCCCGGCGATGGCGATCCCCCCGCCAACCGCGGGCGGCGGCCGGTCCGGACGCGGCGCCAGCAGCGCGGTGGCGGCGGCCAGCGCGGCGCGGCGCGGCCCCGCCGGCAGGGCGCGCCAGATTCGGTGCAAGGGTGACATCGCCTCCGCCAATCGCTGCCGTCGCGCACGAGTAAAGGCCGCGCCGTGCCGGCGCAACCATCCCCCGGTCAAGCCGGATTGCCGTCCGCACCGAGCTGTATAGGATGCACCCGATGATCTCGTCTGGACCTGGAGCGGGCGGCGTCGCCGAGCCGATCGGCGCCAACCCGGCGGCGGCACCCGCCGACCCGCCGCTGCCGCGATTCCCGATCGACGTCGCCACCCCCGACATCGCCGCCTGGATCGAGGGCAATATCGGCATCGCCGGCGTCACCAGCATCGAATCCGGCCGGCCCGGCCCGCATGTCTGCATCACCGCGCTGACCCACGGCAACGAGATCGCCGGCGCGGTGGTGCTGGACCGGCTGCTGCGCGCCTGGCGCGTCGGCACCGGCCCCAACCCCAGGCGCGGGCGTCTCACCCTCGCCTTCGTCAACCTCGCCGCCTTCGCCCGCTTCGACCCGGCCAACCCGACCATGTCGCGCTTCGCCGATGAGGATTTCAACCGGCTGTGGGACCCCTCCCTGCTCGATGGCTCGCGCCGCTCCAGCGAGCTCGACCGCGCCCGCGTGCTGCGCCCGCTGATCGACGACGTGGATGTGCTGCTCGACCTGCATTCCATGCTCTGGCCGTCCGACCCGCTGATCCTGTGCGGCCCGTCCGACCGGGGCCGCGCGCTGGCGCTGGGCATCGGCACCCCTGCCCTCGTGGTCGCCGATCACGGCCACACCACCGGCCCCAGGCTGATCGACTATCCGCGCTTCACCGACCCCGCGCGCTCGGCCCGCGCGGTGCTGGTGGAAGCCGGCCAGCACTGGCAGGCCGCCACCATCGACACCGCCCAGGCGGCGGTCACCGGCCTGCTGCGGCATCTGCGCCTGGTCGATGCCCCGGCACCCGCCAGCACCTGCCGCGTCGCCGAGGTCACCGAGACCATCACCGCCGGCGCCCGCCCGTTCAGCTTCGTGCAGCCCTATCGCGGCGGGTCGGTGGTGCCGCGCGCCGGCACGCTGATCGGCCATGACGGCACCCGCGAGGTGCGCACCCAGTACGACGATTGCCTGCTGGTGATGCCAAGCCTGCGCCCCAGCCGCGGCCACACCGTCATCCGCCTCGCCCGCTTCGTCTGAACCGCCCGCTTCGTCCCGCGTCAGAACCGCCGGCGCGGAATCGTCCAGGCCATCACCGCGCCCACCGCCGCGATCGCCGCCATCGTCACATAGGCCGCCCGGAACGCCCCGCCCAACGCGGCACGCACCTCCGCCGCCCGCGCCTCACCCAGCCCCGCCAGCAGCGCCTGGCCGTTCTGCAACAGCTCGGCGAACAGCCCGGCCAGCGCCCCGTCATGCAGCGCGATGGCGCCGAACAGCACCGCGCTCACCAACGCCGTGCCGAACGAGGCGCCGAGCGCGCGCGCCAGCTGCACCGAGGCGGCGATCGCGCCCAGATGCCGCGGCCCGGCGACGATCTGGGTCAAGGTCTGCACCACCACCATCCCGGTGCCGGTGCACAGCGAGATCGCCGCCAGCAGCACCACCAGCGGCCGCAGCGTGAGGCTGCCCAGCAGGAACGCCAGCACCAGCAGCAGCACCACCACCGCCGGCTGCCCCACCGACGGAAAAATCGGCCCCCGCCCGGTGCGGGTGACGAACTGGCCGGTGATCATCGAGCCGATCGGAATGCCCGCGGTCAGCGGCAGCAGCAGCAGCCCGGTCTCGCTGGGGCTGAGCCCGCGCACCACCTGCATGTAGATCGGCGTGAAGCTGACCAGCGGCACGATGATGCCGCCGATGCACGCGCCCAGCAGACAGGCGCGCCAGATCGTGGGCTCACGCAACAGCTTCAGCGGCAGCAGCGGTGCCGCGGCCCGCCGCTCCTGGCGCACCAGCAGCACCCCGGCGATGCAGGTGATCGCCAGCAGCAGCCCGATCGCGGGCAGCCGCGCCACCGACAGCGCCTGCGCCTGCTCCAGCGCCAGCAGCAGCGGGATCACCGCCAGGATGAACAAGACGGTGCCGGCATAGTCGAACGCCACCCGCCCGTCGCCGCCGCTGCCGCCAGGCAGGCGCAACAGCAGCACGAACGCCGCGGCCCCCAGCGGCAGATTGACCACGAACACCGACTGCCAGCCGAAATGCTGGGTCAGAAACCCGCCCGCCACCGGCCCGATCGCCGCGGCACCCACGAACACCGTGGCCAGATACCCCTGATAGCGCCCGCGCTCGCGTGCCGGCACGTTCTCGCCGATCAGCGCCTGCGACAGCGCCATCAGCCCGCCGCCGCCCAAGCCCTGCAACACCCTGGCCGCGCTCAGCGCCAGGATCGACCCGGCAGCCGCGCACAGCGCCGAGGCAACCAGGAAAAACCCCAGCGCCACATACATCATCCGCCGCCGCCCCAGCGCGTCGCCCAGCCGCCCATAGATCGGCGTGGCGATGGTCGCGGCGATCAGATAGGCGACGATCACCCATGACAGCCGCCCCACATCACCCAGCTCGCCGGCGATCGCGGGCAGCGCGGTGGAGATGATGGTCTGGTCGATCGCCGCCAGGAACATCGGCAGCACGATCGAGGGAAAAAACGCGAGCAGCACCTGGCGCGGCGAGAGAAGGGTCTGTGGCGGCGTGTCGTCGCGATCCATCCGCCCAGCATAGACGCCGGTTTGCCGGCGCGGAAATCCCGGTTACGCTGGCGCCATGAACCCCTCGCCGCGAGACCTGCCGCCCACCATGGCCGAGCGCCTGATCGTGGCGGTCGATGTGCCCACCATCGCCCAGGCGCGCGCGATGATCGCCCGGCTCGACGGCCAGGTGTCATTTTTCAAGATCGGCCTGCACCTCGCCTTCGCCGAAGGCATCGACGCGCTGATCGGCGAACTGGTCCGCTGCGGGCGCAAACTGTTTCTCGACTGCAAGATGTACGACATCGACCTCACCGTGGAGGAAGGCATCCGCCGCGTCGCCGCGCGCGGCGTCAGCTTCGTCACCGTGCATGGCGAGCCGCGCATGCTGGCGGCGGCGGTGCGCGGGCGCGGCACCAGCGCGCTCAA
>DAHWBL010000400.1 GCA_027323595.1 Acetobacteraceae bacterium
CTCGACGAACCCTCGATCGGGCTCTCGCCGGCGATGACGCGCACCATGTTCGCCGCCATCCGCCAACTGCACGCCGAGGGAATGACGGTGCTGCTGGTCGAGCAGAACGTCGCCGAATCGCTGGCCCTGTGCGACCGTGCCTATGTGTTGGAAAACGGCCGAACCACGCTGGAAGGATCAGGCGCCGCGCTGCTCGCCGACGACGGCGTGCGCCGCGCCTTTCTGGGTCTGTGATACAGGCCGCCGCGCGCCGGCCGCCGGCGTTGGTCACCGATCTTGCCATCAGTGTCGCGCTGCTGTTGCCCATGCTGCTGCCGCGGCTGCCGCTGCTCGATCTGCCCGGGCATCTGGCGATCGAACATATTCTCGCCGGCCTGCCCAACGATCCCGCCTACGCACGGTTTTATCTTTTCCAGCCCGCGGTGATGGGCAATCTGGCGCTGCACTGGTTCGTGCTGCTGGCGCGCCAGGTGGTGCCGATCGATCTGGCGGTACGAATATTCTGCGCGCTGATACCGCTTATGCTGTTTTGGGGCAGCCGCGCCGTCGCGCACCGGCTGGTCGGAACACAGGCGCGCGCCTGGCGGTTTGCCGCCTTGTTCGCCTATGGCGGACCGCTGCAATTCGGCTTTGTCGATTTTTGTTTCGGCGTCGGTCTGGCCTTGCTGGTGTTCGCGCTGTGGCTGCGCTGGCGGGCCGCGCCGCTATGGCGCCAATGCGCGTTGCTGTTACTGCCGGCAACAGCGGTTTTGCTCAGCCATCTCGCCGCGTTCGGCGCGCTCGGCGTCGCGGTCGGCGCGATACTGCTCGCTGAGGTCACCAGCGGGCCGCGCCCCTTCTTCGTCGCCACGGCGCGTGCCACATGCTGGCTGCTGCCGCCGCTTCTGCTGGTGGTTTTGGGCGCCGGCAACCAGCCAGGCAGCGATCTGCTGATGTGGGCGACCCCGCGCCAAAAACTCGAAGCACTCGCCGCGATCACCATGTTCGCTTATCCGGCCTATGAACTCGCGCTGCTCGGATTATTGCTGTCCGCCGGGCTGCTTGGCTGGATCGGCGGGTATCTGCATCCAACCCGCGCCGGCTGGAGCCTTGCGGTGTGCTTCGCGCTCGTCTTCGTGCTCCTGCCACGCGATGTCGCCGGCGCCGGCCTGGTCGATTATCGGCTGCCCTGGGCGGCAAGTTTTTTCATCGTCGCCGCGATCGCACCATCGGCGCCACACCGCTGGCGCATACTGCCGCTGGGTGCCGTCGGCGGCCTGCTGATCGCGGCGCGGATCGTGCTGATCCTGCTGAGCTGGCGCTCCTGGCAAAACGAGCTTGCCGGCATCGATGCCGCCCTCGGCGCATTGCCGCGCGGCGCGGTGCTGATGGTGGCCGAGGGCGATCCCGGATCGGAATCGCTCGCCCGCCGGCCACCGCTGCGCCATGTCGCGGCCTACGCCACCGCGCATGCCGCCGCCTTTGAGCCAAACGGCTTCGCCGGTCTGGCCGGCCAGCTCGTCGCACTGCGCCCGCCCTGGCGCGATCTGTGGCGGGTGAAGCCGCCCCCGGCGATCGACCAGCTCGATCCGCGCGCGACCCATCTGCTGGTTCTGCGCCCGGAGCTGGTACGCCTCGCCCCCGACATCGCGCTGCATGCAATCGCACAAGGTATCGGTTTCGTACTCTACGAACGCTGAGCCACCCTCACGATAATTTGTTCGCGCCATCTTCCGCTGTTCGGGGGGCTTGGGCGACCCGGCGCGGCGGACTATAAAGATGCGCAACAAGACACGCCCGCCGACAGGCAAGGAAACATCCATGCGCACACGCTTTCTGGGCTTGATGCTCGCCGTCCTGTTGGGCCCTCCAGCCCGCGCCGCGGACCACGTGTCCATCGCGTTGCCCGGCGTCCCCCCGGTGGTCGACGGCACTGTTTTCTACGTTGCGCGTGACCAAGGTTTTTTCAGCAAACACGGGATCGACGCGGATCTGCGCCCGTTCGATTCCGGCACCGCCGCGGCACAGGCAGTCGCAAGCGATGATTTCGACCTTTCGCTTTCGCCAACCCCGGGCGTAATCCGCATGGTCTCCAACGCCCATGTGCAACTCGTGGCAATCTGGGGGTTGCCTGTTCCAGACTGGCAACTCGCCGCGGTCGACCCGGCGCATGCGACCTGCCCGGACCTGCGCGGCGCCCCGATCGGCATCGATGCCATCGGCGGCGCCCGCGCCGTCGCGCTCGCCGCATTCCTGCGGGCCTGCGGCCTTGGCCCCGACTCCGTCCAACAGGTGCCGCTTTCCTCCAACAGCGCCGCCGCGATGGCCGCCGGGCAATTGAAATTCGGCGTGCTGCATCTCGATGACGTCGATACGCTCGAAGCGCTGGTCAAACACCCTGTCGGGATCGTCAACTCCTTCGACAAGGCCGAGCCGCTCAGCCATTATCTGGTCCTCGTCGCCCACGCGACAAAGCTCGCCGCGCGGCACGATGTCTTTGTCCGTGTGCTTGCCGCCCTGATCGAATCAGCGCGCTGGATGCAGCTTCCCGACAATCTGGACCGCGCCGCCACCATCGCCACGGTGACCGGCCATCCCGACGCGGTCATGAAAAAGGCGCTGCCACGGTTTTTCGCGATCCATTACTGGCCAACCGACAATGACGGGCTTGGTCTCGATAATCTTCGCCACGCCATCGCCACGGAGGTTTCGGTCGGCGGCATCAAGCGCACACCGGTCAGCGCCGAAAATCTGATCGCGACCGACGACGGCAAAAGCCTGTGGGCGGAAGCCAACGCGCTGGTCACCTCGGATCGCTGAAGCCAGGTGCTGCAACCAAGCCAACAGGCCCGGCTCGGGCGCGCACTCGCGGTGCTGGCCAGCCTCGGCGTCGGGCTCGCCATGTGGGCGATCGCGGTGCGCGGGCTCGACGAAGCCGTCGCCGCCGGACCGGCGCCGACATTGCGACGGCTGGTCGAATTGATCGTCTCGGGAGAGTTGCCGCGCGCTGCTGCCAGCTCGCTCACCCTGTTCGCCGCGGGGCTCGCGCTCGCCACCATCACTGCGGTGCCGGCGGGACTGCTGCTCGCACGCTCGAACTTTGCCCGCCATGCATTCGGCGACTGGATTTTGCTGCTCTACGCAATGCCCACCGTCGCGCTGATCCCTTTCATTCTATCGATCTTTGGCATCGGCTTCGCAGCCAAGCTGCTGGTGGTGTTCCTGTTCGCCTTCTTCCCGGTGCTCTACAACACGCTGGAGGGCGCGCGCACGATCCGCCCCGACCTGTTCGAGGTCGCACGCTCCTTTCGCAGCGGTGAGGCGGCGATATGGGCGGAATTGCTGCTTCCGGGTAGCCTGCCCTTCGTGATGACCGGCATCCGCCAGGCAATCGGGCGCGCCCTGGTCGGCGTGATCGCCGCGGAGATTTTCCTTACCGCAAGCGGGCTCGGCGAATTGATGATGCTTGCCGCACGCGATTACGATACCCCCGCCCTGTTCGCCACCATCCTCATGATCGCCATGCTCGGCGCCGGACTGAGCTTCCTTGGCAGCCAGGTCGAACAG
>DAHWBL010000414.1 GCA_027323595.1 Acetobacteraceae bacterium
TCCCGCGCCAGCCCGCGCGTCATCGCCATCACCGCGCCCTTCGACGAGATATAGGCCAGCAGGCGCGGCGCCCCCCACAACGCGGTGTCGGAGGCGAGATTAACGATCCGCCCGCCGGCATCGTAGCGCCCGCTTTCATGCGTGCCGCCGGTCGGCATCAGCGGCACGATGGCGCGGGTGACCAGCCAGGTGCCGCGCACGTTCACCCGCATCACCCGGTCCCACAATTCCATCTCGATCGCGTCGAAATTTTTGCCGCCGACATTGGTCGCGATGGCGGCGTTGTTGACCAGACCATGCACCACCGCCTCGCGCCCGGCGATGTCGGCGGCGAAGCGATCGATCGATGCAGG
This sequence comes from Acetobacteraceae bacterium, assembly GCA_027323595.1. GTDB lineage: Bacteria > Pseudomonadota > Alphaproteobacteria > Acetobacterales > Acetobacteraceae > CAIVDX01. The sequence continues at coordinate 354 of DAHWBL010000414.1, forward strand.
GTCGCCAAGATCGAGCGGCACGAAGCGGGCATCCGCCCCCGCGGCGCGCAACTCGGTCGCGGTCTTTTCGCCAAGTTCTTCGAGAATATCAGCCAGGATCAGACGCGCGCCATGCCCCGCGCAGCGCTCCGCGATCGCGCGCCCGACGCCACGCGCCGAGCCGGTGACAATGATGGTCTTGTCCGCAAGCATGCTCATGATGGTGTCAACTCCGTTGGCGCCGCAAGGATCTGCCGGGCGCGCTCGCGCCAGATGCGTCGCAGCCGCACCACCCCGGCATCATGTTGATAGAGCATTTCGCGCTCGCGTGCCGTGTGCGGCACCGCCTCCAGCATCTCGCGGTCCTGCTCCAGAACCTCCCAGTGCCGGGCTTCGAAAAATCCACGGAACAGGAACCGCCATGCCTCGCGCGCGATGCCGCTGACCTGGCGGTTGCGCCAGAAGAAGATGCGGGTGGAATGTTCATCGACCGGCGTCATGAAGCCCAGCACCCGAAACGGCCCGCCGGGTCCGCCGGCCATCGGATAGGGGATGTCCAGGCGGATGAAATTGGTCGAACCCTCGGTCACCACATGGCACCAGTCGAAATTCTGATCGGTCTGCGCGACCCGGGTGATCAGAAAGCCGCGATCGGCGGGGTCGATGCGCACCAGGTCCTCACGCCCGCCATAGGCCAGGGTGAAGCTGTCGGCATGCAGATAGATGCCGTGCATCGGGTCCGCGGTGTTTTCCGCCGCCAGCTGATAATTGCAGTTCCACAGGCCCGAACACAGAAATCCGCTCCAACCCGGATCGGTGAACTCCGCCGGCAGATCCAGCGGCGGCGGCTCGGGGCGGTCGGCGGACGGGATATAGACGAACACCGCGCCGTTGGCCTCCGCGGTCGCATAGCCAATGATCGCCTGGCGGCCTTCGAGCGGGCAGTCCGGCATCGCCGGCACCCGCACGATCGTGCCGGTCCCGTCCAGCATCACCCCGTGATAGCGACAGGCGACATTGCCATCGATCACCACCCCGCGCGACAGCGGCGCGCCACGATGCGGACAGAAATCCTCCACGCAGCGCGGCGCGCCGTCCTCGCCACGCCAGAGCGCGAGCTGGCGCCCCAGCGCGCGAACTCCCAGCACCTCGCGCGCGCGCAGTTGCACCGACTTCGCCACCACATACCAAAGGCCAGGCAACCCGCGCGCGGCCAGCGCGTCGGCATCGACATCGGAAATCACCTTGGCTGTCATGGCACCTTCCTCACGCCCCGAAGCCGGATTCGGCCTCGGCGCGATCCAGCTCCTGATTGATCGCGCGCAGCTCGGCCTCCAGCACCGCCTCGGTCCAGGCGCCGACGGCACCGGAGGGGCGCACCACGCCATCGGCCTGCAAGGCGGCGGCGAGGGCTGCGAAATCATGCGTGCCGGCGGCGAAATGCTTCACCATCGCCTGCGTCAGCGCCGTCTCGGGCGGCGACAATGGCCGTCCCTGCGCCTGGTATTTCAGCTTTTCCGGATCATCGGTTCGCCGGATCATGCCACGCCCGCCTGCTCTGTTGCCAAAATCATCGCGCCGATCCCGGTCGCCCAGGGTTGCACCGGTTCATACGCCATGACGCGGCCGCGCGCCGCGCCGGTCACCTGCGCGACCGCCCCGGCGAGCGCGATCCAGGCGAGCAGCTCCATCGCCCCGGCACCCGCGGCCATCAGCGCGTCCGTCGAATATCGCGCCAACGCATCCAGATCGCCGGCCGCCATCTCGGCAAGAAAACGGCGATCGAAATCGCTGTCGATCCAGCCATGCCGCACCTCGCCAGGGTCGTGCGACATGCCGCCGGTGGCCAGAACCCCGATCCGCTGGCCCGAGCGCGCGGCAAGCCGGCCAACCGCGCGCCCGAGCGTGAGGCATCGCCGCGCGGAGGGTTGCGGCGCCATCAGCGTGTTGATCATCACCGGCACGATCGGCACATCCATCGCCGGCGTCACGAAATGCAGCGGCACCATGGTGCCATGATCGAGCATCATCTCGTCGCTGAACGAAGGGTCCATGTCGGCGGCGATGATGTCATCGATGAGGGCGGCGGCGAGCGCCGGCGCGCCGGGAATGCGCGCGCGCTCCACCTTCAGCCATGGCTCCACCGGCCCGTCGAAATGCGCGCCCCGGCCGACGCAAAAGGCGCTGGCATGGTCGAGAAAAAAATTTGCCCAGTGTTCGGATGTCAGAACGATCAGCGCGTCAGGCCGTGCCGCCCGCAGCTCGCGGGCAAGCTCATCGAACCCAGTATAGAGCGCCTCCTTCTGCGGCGCGGGTGCCGCGTCGGCCCAGGCGGTGATGCCCGGCGCGTGCCCCATCGCGGCGGCGAACACCAGGCTCACGCGGCGTGCTTTCGAATCGCGAGCAGATAATCGGGCTCGGAAACACCGTGCAGAATCGAGAACGGACGCAGCAGCAGCCCATGCACCCCAAGCCGGTAGAGTGCTGTCCAGTCCCGCGCGATCACCGCCGCGCGCTCATTCTCTGTAACATCGAATCCCGCCGCGAAACCAGCCGCATCGCGCATGAATTCCTGCCGCGCCGCCGGGGCGCGATTCACCTCGCGGACCAGCTTCTGCAGGCCATAGGCGCTCATTCGGCCAGCTCGTCGATCCATTGCAGGGCGGTGATGACGTCGCTGAACATCGTGGTGGCGGCGAACGTCACCAGCACCGCCTGGCGCAGTTCCGCCACCGTCGCGCCCACCGCCAGCGCGCGGCGCGCATGGGTGTTGAAGCTCGTCTTCGCCCCGGTGGCGGCAAAGCCCGCGGTGACGATCAACTCGCAGGTCTTCTCGTCGAGCGGACCGCTTTTCATCACCGACTTGCGCAAGGCGCCGAACGCGGCGGCGGTGTCGGCATCGATGCTGGCCAGATATTGCGCGGGGTTCAGTGCCATGTCAGTTCGCCTTCAAATAGGGAAATTCACCAAGCTCGGCCCCCAGGCCAAGCTCTTGAGCGCGTGCGTAGATCGCGGCGGCCAGTCCGATATCCTGTAGTCCCGTGCCGACCGACTTGAAAAGAGTGATCTCGTCGTCCGATTGCCGCCCCGGCACCGTGCCGGCCACCAGACAGGATAGCTCGGCCACGCGGCCCTCGTCGATCGCGTCGCGCGCCGCCACCGCATCCCCCGCCTCGCCGAACACGCCCTGGCGCGTATCCACGATGATGCGCGCGGCGCGGGTGAAGCAATCGACATCGCATTCGCGCTGGTCCGGCCGCGCGGTGCCCACCGAGTTCACATGCGCGCCGGGCTTGAGCCATTGTCCGGGCAGCACGGTGGTGACGGATTTGACTGCCGCCAGCACGATATCCGCCTCACGCAGCATCGCCTCGGGCGCATCGACCGCCTGCGCGTTCACCCCACGATCCTGAAAATGCCGTGCCAGCGCCTCACGCCGTGCCGATGTGGGGCTGAAGATGCGCGCCCGGCGCACCACGCCCAGCGCCACCATCGCGTCTAACTGCGCGGCGGCCTCCGCGCCCGCGCCCAGCACCGCGATCTCGCCCGCGCCGGGCCGGGCGAGCCGGCGTGTGGCCACCGCGCTGGTGGCGCCGGTGCGCAGCGTGGTGAGATGCTGGGCGTCCATGATGGCAAGCAAGGCGCCCGACGCGATGGAATACAGATGCACCTGATACCGAACGCCCTTGCCCGGTGTGAGATTCATCGCCTTGAACCCCATCCAGCCGGAGCCCTCCATCGCCACCGGCCCCACCCGCAGCCAGCCACCGCCGGCCTTCATGTTGATGCGCGCGGGCAGGGTGGTGAGCCCGGCGGCCTCCTCGGCGAACCCCGCCTCCATGGCAGCGATCGCGCCGCCCATGTCGATGGCGGCACAGACATCCTGATGGGTCAGCAGCAGCGTCATCAGCCGGGATTGCGGCCGGTGTAGAACGCGGTCGCGTCGTCGTCCGGCACATCAAAGCCCGAACGCAACAGCCCGTCGCGCACCAGCCGCATCTGCCCGTCGTTGATTTTCATGATCGGCTGACGCATCGGCCCGCCATTATAGCCTTGCAGCCAGGCCTGATATTTCCACAGATAACGATGAATGAAGTTCGCCCCGGCAAAGGTTGCCTGCGCCTGCACGCGCGCCTGGCGGGCCGGATTGATCTTCCAGTATTTCTCCATCGCGGCAGCGTATTCGCCGGCGCGCAAAAGATTGAAAATCTCAGGGATCGCCGGCCCCCAATACTCATAGTTGCTGGTACCCATGAACTGCATGCCCAGCAGCTCCACCAGCATCGGCGCGTGCGCCTCGAGCGGGTCGGAGAACAACACCCCGGTTCCCTGCAAGGCTTTCCAGCACTCGAAATCGCCGGCGATGCCCGGACGGCCGACTTCATATTTCACCGCCGCGACGTTCGGCAACTGGGCCATCCGGCGGATGACGCCAAGCGGATAGCCGGAGCTATGGATGCGCGACAGATTCATCTGCACCGTCACGAACAGCGCGATGGCAAGGTCGGTGTGGCCCGCGACATGCGCGAGATACTCGTAAAGCTCATCCTCGGAGCGCGGATAAAAAGAATTCGAATGCCCCAGCAGCAGCCCTTCCATCCCCAGCGCCGCCCCCGCGTCGGCGACGCGCAGCAATTCCTCGGTGGTGTCGAAGGTGCCATGGATCAGGAACTGGTGCCGCCCCTTCGCCTCATCGAGCGCGATCTCCATGAAGCGGATATATTCATCCGTCGAGGTGGCGCATTCCGACACCAGCAGCGCGCCCCAAAAGCCGCACTCCATGTTGCGGCGAACATCATGGCGGATCGCCGCCTCGTTCAGCGCGCGCAGATCGTTGGTGAAGCTGGGAAGGATGACATCGCAACAGCCGATCCAGTTCTCCTTCGCGTGGTCCTTGATCTCATGCTTCCGATAGCGCATCGCACAACTCCCTGGCGACCGGCAAACTAGCCCGCGCCGTCGTTCAAAGACAAGGCCCGCCCGTCACCGCCGATCGCATGGCGCAATGCCGGCACCGCGCCATGCAGAAACCCGATCACCGTCGTCTCCACCAGCCGATCGAGCGGTTCGCCGACCGCCATGTCGTAGACAAAGCGCCGCATCGCGACATAGAAAATCTGCCCGTGCAGGCCCCAGGCCAGCTCCTGCGCGCGGCGTGGGCTGAGCCTATCGGGCGTTGCGTGGGCACCGCGCAGACATGCCGCGATCGGCAAAATGACATCGCGGCGCACGATGGCCAGATAGCGCCGGCTGATGTCGGAGCCGTGCAGGCTGGAATAGATGAAGATGCGGCACCAGCGATAATCGAAAATGACCCGCATATACTCGACATAAAACCCGATGATCCGCGCCTGCGCATGCCGCGTGTCATCGCGCAGCAACGTACCCCAGCGCGGTTTCCAGTGGCCGATGTAGATTTCCTGATACACCCGTTCGAGCAGCGCCGATCTGGTTGGGAAATATCGGTAAAGCAGCGGATGGGTGACCCCGATCCGACGCGCCAGCGCGCGCAATTGCCCGCCAGTGCCATGCTCGGCGAAATAGCTGATCGCTTCATCGACAATCAGCCGCTCACGATCTTCGGCCGACAGCCGCCGCCGCGGCGGCCGGGCGGGTGGTGCGGTCTGGGCGGCATCCTCGCACGGCACCTGCGCGCATGCACCTCGCGCGGGCACGCCACCGCCCGCCATCGCGCCGTGGAAAAAAACCTCGATGGCGTCGATCAGATATGGATCAAGATCACGCGGGATCGTCAGCCCGTAGATGAATTTGCGCACCGCGAGATAAAAAATCCGCCCGTGCAGGCCCCATGCGATTTCCAGCTCCTGCGGCGTGATCGCGTGCGCGCCAGATTCGGCCAACCCCGCCGAAAGGCGCAGCTCCTGACAGATCGGCACCAGAAGATGCTCGCGCAGCACAGCAAGATACGCCGCATTGAGCGGCATGCCGTTGAGCCCGGCGAACATGAAAATGCGCACCCAGTCCTCGCGAAAGATCGCGCGCGTATAGGACCGATAAAAGCGTAGCAGCCGCTGCGGCAATGGCACCGAGCGATCGCGCAACTGCTCGGACCATTCGGGCTGCCAGCGACTGAAATAAAGCTCCTGATAGACCCGCGCGACCAGATCCTTCTTGTGGGGGAAATGGCGGAACAGCACCGAGTGGTGGATCCCGAGCCGCTCGGCAAGGCGCCGCATCTGCCCATCGAATCCCTCGCGGGCGAAAAACCTGATCGCCTCATCGACGATCAGCCGCTCCCGCTGCGCCGAGGGCACCCGCGCGCCCCGCCGTTGCGCCGGCTGTCGAGACCGGGCGATGACGACCGCGTCGGGGGCCGGGTCGCGCGCCATCAAGCGGGGCTGGGGGCGGGGCACCGCGCGATGCTAACTTCAAGCTTGACGGGCCACAAGCGGACGTCCAATTTGTGACCGTAAGGTAAATAAGCCGTCCGGTGCCAACCGGCGGTTCACGGGAGGTGCGGTGAAGCCTGCGACATTCCGCTATGAGCGCGCGCTCGACGTCGGCGATGCGCTAGAGCGTCTGCATCGCCATGGCGACGACGCCCGCCTGATCGCGGGTGGCCAGAGCCTGGTGCCGGCCCTCAATCTGCGCATGGCGCGTCCCTCGGCCCTGATCGACATCAGCAGGATCGCCGAACTGCGCGGCATCACCCTGATCGGCGAGGGCGATGCGCGGTGCGTGCGCATCGGCGCGGCCACCACCCATGCCGACATCGCGCGCAGTGACATCATCGCCCGGCATGTGCCGCTGCTGCACAAGGCCGTGCAGCACGTGGCCCACGCCGCCATTCGCAACCGCGGCACCTTTGGCGGCAGTGTCGCGCATGCGGACCCCGCGGCGGAATTTCCAGCCTGCGTCCTGGCTTTGGGCGCACGCATGCACATCGTCGGACGAGGCGGCGCGCGCGTGGTGCCGGCGGATTCCTTTTTCACCGGACTGCACCAGACCGCGATCGGCGCCGGTGAAATACTCGTGGCTGTCGAGATCGATGCGCTTGCAACAGCAGAGCGGGCCGGCTTCGCGGAACTCGCGCGCCGCCGTGGCGATTATGCGCTGGTCGGACTTGCGATGCAGGTGCGCGTGCGACCAGGCCAATCTTTTTTCGACACGGCGTCGATCGTGTATGCATCCGTGGGCGCGAGGCCGACCCTGGCGACGCGGGTCGCAAAACGCCTGTGCGAGCCGGCCGCGGACCCCAGGCAACGTCATCGCGATCTGCGGATCGCGCTTGCCGAAGACATCGACCCGCCGTCGGATGTGCACGCCTCCGCGCGAATGCGTCTGCATCTCGCTGGCGTGCTGCTGGATCGCCTCACCGACGAGCTGCGCGGAGGTGCCGATGGACGATGAGTTTTTGCCGGTGTCGTTCACTCTCAACGGCAGCAGCGTGCGCCAGTCGGTCTCGCCGCGCACCCATCTCGCCGACATGCTGCGTGGCCCGTTGGGATTGACCGGAACCCATCTGGGCTGTGAGCACGGCGTGTGCGGCGCCTGCACCCTGTTCGTGGACGGGCTGACCGTGCGATCCTGCCTGATGCTCGCGGTGCAGGCGGACGGCGCGGCGGTGCAAACCATCGAAGGGCTCAGCGACGCGC
>DAHWBL010000472.1 GCA_027323595.1 Acetobacteraceae bacterium
CTCGACAGCTTCACCAAGGAGCACAGCGCCGAATATCAGAGCCAGGCGCTGATCGATCTGGCATTTCGCATGCGCGGGCGGATCGCCGATCTGGAGCAGATCGAGCGGATCGTCATCCACACCAGCCACCACACCCATTACGTGATCGGCACCGGCGCCAACGACCCGCAGAAGATGGACCCCAAGGCCAGCCGCGAGACGCTGGACCATTCGATCATGTATATCTTCGCGGTCGCGCTGCAGGACGGCACCTGGCACCACGTGGACAGCTACAGCCCGCGCCGCGCCCGCCGCGCCGACACCGTGGCGCTGTGGCACAAGATCGAAACCAGCGAGGACGCGGAATGGACGCGGCGCTACCACGCCACCGATCCGAACCAGAAGGCCTTTGGCGGGCGCGTCGAGATCGTGCTGCGCGACGGCAGCGTGCTGGTCGATGAGATGGCGGTGGCCAATGCGCATCCGTTTGGCGCGAAGCCGTTCGGACGCGAGGATTACATCCGCAAGTTCCGCACCATGACCGAGGGCATCATCACCGCCCGCGAGGCCAGCCGCTTCATCGAGGTGGTGCAGGAACTGCCCCGGCTTGCGGCCGGCGATCTGGACCAGCTCAACGTGGCCATCCCCGCCGGCCAGATCATCCAGGGTAAACCAGGCATCTTTTGAATCGGAGCAGCCCGATGTCCGACACCACGACCACCGGCGTGAAGCCGAAAAAATCCGTCGCCCTGTCCGGCGTGGCCGCCGGCAGCACCGCGCTGTGCACGGTGGGGCGCAGCGGCAATGATCTGCATTATCGCGGCTACGACATTCTCGACATCGCCGAGGTGTGCGGCTTCGAGGAGATCGCGCATCTGCTGGTGCATGGGGTGCTGCCGACGCGCGCGCAGCTCGCCGCCTATACCGCGAAGCTGAAATCGCTGCGCGGCCTGCCCGGCGCGGTGCGCGACGTGCTGCACGCGCTGCCCGCGGCCAGCCACCCGATGGATGTGATGCGCACCGGCGTGTCCGCGCTGGGCGCGATCCTGCCCGAGCGCGAGGCGCATGACCCGGCCGGTGCGCGCGACATCGCGGACCGGCTGATGGCCAATCTGGGTTCGATGCTGCTGGCCTGGTATCATTTCGCGCATAATGGCCGCGTCATCGATGTCGAGACCGACGATGACAGCATCGGCGGACATTTCCTGCATCTGCTGCACGGACATCCGCCCACGCCGAGCCAGGTGCGCGCGATGCACACCTCGATGATTTTGTACGCGGAACATGAATACAACGCCTCCACCTTCGCCGCGCGGGTGATCGCGGGCACCGGGTCGGACATGTATTCGGCGATCACCGGGGCGATCGGCGCGCTGCGGGGGCCCAAGCACGGCGGCGCCAACGAGGTCGCCTTCGAGGTGCAGAACCGCTACGACAGCCCCGACGCCGCCGAGGCCGATATCCGCGCGCGGGTGGCCAACCGCGAGGTGGTTATCGGCTTTGGCCATCCGGTCTATACCACCGGCGACCCGCGCAACGTGGTGATCAAGCGCGTCGCCCGCGCGCTGTCCGAGGAGGCCGGCGATCTGCGCATGTTCAACATCGCCGAGCGGCTGGAGACGGTGATGTGGGACGCGAAGAAGATGTTTCCCAATCTTGATTGGTACAGCGCGGTTTCCTATCACATGCTGGGCGTGCCGACGGCGATGTTCACGCCGCTGTTCGTGATCGCGCGCACCTCCGGCTGGGCCGCGCACGTGATGGAGCAGCGCACCGACAACAAGATCATCCGACCCTCGGCGATCTATACCGGGCCGGAGGACCTGGCGTTCGTGCCGATCGACCGGCGGGGGTGAAAAATCAGCCGGCCAGCGCGGCCGGCGCGCCGATGTAGGGCGCGATGTCGCCGACCACGCGCCCGCGGACGATGGGTGTGCAGTCCGGCGCGAATTCCTGGGTGAAGCGCGCGCCCTCGGCTTTGGCCAGCGTGATGAAGCGGTCCAGATGCGCCATCGCGCCGGTGGGCAGATCGTGCAGCACGATCTGGGTGTGATCGTGTGCGCGGCATTGGCCAAGTGCGGTCTGCACCCAGCCATCGGGGTCCGCCCAGTCGCGCGGGATCGCGTTCCACAGCAGCAGGGTGAAGCCGCCGGCGAGCAGATGGTCCACGACCGCGGGCTGCAACAGCCGCTGGTCCAGATGGCCGCCGCCGCCGAACGGGCGGAACAGCCGGTCCGGATGCGCGAGCGCGCCGAGTTCGCGCTGGGTGTCGGCGATTTCGCTGACCGCCTCGGCCGGGTCGGCCATCAGGCCCAGCGGCGTGCGGTGCGACCAGCTGTGGTTGGCGATCCAGTGCCCTTCGGCGTGGGCGCGTTCGGCGAGCGCGCGGCCCTCGCGCGATGCGATCTTGTGGCCCAGCACGCAGAAGGTGGCGGCGATGTGGTGTCGCGCCAGCGTGGCGAGCACGTGCTGCGTCACCGCCTCGGTCGGGCCGTTGTCGAAGGTGAGCGTGATCGTGCCGATCATTCCGCGGCGAGCCTTCGTTCCACGGCCGGCGCCAGCACCACGTCGAAGGTGACGGTGGAGAAGGGCTCGGTGGCGATGGTGCCGGCGGGCGTGGGGCCGGGCTCATGGTCCTCGAAAAAGATGATCAGCTCGGGACGCACGCCATAGACCGCATCGGAATCGATGTAGTCCGCGCCGCCACGGAAGATGTGGGTGATCAGCGTCTGATGGCCGGGCGCGCGCACGGTGGCGTGGATGTGGGCGGGGCGCTCATGGCTGATGCCGGTGGCGGCCACCAGCTCGCCCACCGGCCCGTCGATCGGGATCGAATAATGGCAGGGCTCGACGGTGGTGACGCAATAGCGCCCGTCCGCGTCGGTGTGGAACTTGCCGCGCAGATAGGCGTCGTCGGCACCCACCTGGCATTCGTAGAGGCCGTTCTGGTCGGCCTGCCAGGCGTCGATCAGCGCGCCGGCGATCGGCCGGCCTTCCATGTCGGTGACCCGCCCGGTCATGAAGCACAGCTTGCCGGGCGCGCCGAAGCGCATGTCGCCGCCGGGCGGAAGCTCGGGGCTGCCCTCGATGAAGAACGGGCCTTCCACGGTGTTGGGGGTGGCGCCGTGCGGCACCTTCTGGTCGATCATCACGGTCAGCATCGACAGGCCCATGACGTCGGACAGCAGCATCATCTCGTTGCGCTTGTCGTCCGACATCTCGCCGCAGCGGATCAGGAAATCGAGCGCGGTGAGCCATTCGTCGCGGGTGAGCTGCACCTCGCGCGCATAGTCGTGCAGGTGCCGCACGAGGCCGGTCATCAGCGTGACCATGCGCGGGTTGGCGGCCCCGGCGTAGCGGGCGCAGACCTCGTTGGTGATGTTGTCCTCGGTGACCGCGGCCATGAGCAGTTTCTCCCTATGCTGTGGCGGCATTTTATCACATCGTCGCCAGCTTGACAGCGCCCGCGTCGGTGGGAAGTCTGTGGGCAAACCCAGGGGAGAGCGCGATGGAACGGCCAATTCTGGCGACGACGGTGGTGGGCAGCGTGCCGCAGCCGGCGTGGCTCGTGGATCTGAACAAGCTGAACACCCGCATGCCGCCCAGGGTGCGCGCCACCGACCTGTGGCGGGTGCCCGAGAATCTGCTGGAGCAGGCGCAGGACGATGCGACCATCCTGGCGATCCGCGCGCTCGAGCGTGCCGGCATCGACATCATCACCGACGGCGAAATCCGTCGCGAGAGCTATTCCAATCGTTTCGCCGCCAATCTGGACGGGGTCGATCTGGACAAGCCCGGCGAGGTGGTGGGACGCACCGGCAAGATGCTGCTGGTGCCGCGCGTGTGCGGGCCGATCCGTCGGCGCGGGCCGATCGAGGCGCGCGACATGCGCTTTTTGCGCGCCAACACCGACAGGTTGACCAAGATCACCCTGCCCGGGCCGTTCACCATGGCGATGCAGGCGAAGAACGAATTCTATGAGGATGACGAGGCGATGGCCATGGCCTATGCCGAAGTTGTCAACGCCGAGCTGCATGATCTGAAAGCAGCCGGGGCGGACGTGGTGCAGCTCGACGAACCGTGGCTGCAGGCCAAGCCCGAGCAGGCGGCGAAATACGGCATCAAGGCGGTGAACCGCGCGCTCGAGGGCATCGCCGGGCCGACCGTGCTGCATCTGTGCTTCGGCTATGCCCATGTGGTGCCCGACAAGCCGCACGCCTACACGTTTCTCGCCCAGCTCGCCGACTGCGTGGTGCGCGAAATCTCGATCGAGGCGGCGCAGCCGCATCTGGATCTGAACGTGCTGAAGGAGCTGCCCGGCAAGGTGATCCATGTCGGCGTGCTCGATCTGTCGCGTTCCGAAATCGAAACGCCCCAGATCGTGGCGGACAGAATTCGGCACGCGATGAAATATCTGCCGCCCGAGCGGATCATCGCCGCGCCGGATTGCGGGATGAAATATCTGCCCAGGGAGGTCGCCTTCGGCAAGCTCGCCGCGATGGCGCAGGGCGCGGCCATGGTGCGCGCCGAACTCGTCTGAACCGCCGCGTCCGCGCCCCGATCAGGGCGCGGACGCGGCGCCGATCAGCCTGGCTTTTTCGACGTATCGTCGGCGAGCGGCACCGGCACCCAGCGCAGCCCGTCCTGGCCCTGGATCAGGATCAGCACGGATTTGCGCCCGTCCTTGCGCACCTCGGCGATCCGCGCGGTGACGTCGGCGGGGCCTGCCACCGCTTTTTGCTGCACCTCGACGATGACGTCGCCGGGCTTGATGCCGCGATCAGCGGCCGGCCCGGGGGTGACGTCGGTCACCACCACGCCCTTCTGGTCGTTGCCGATCTGGTATTTGCCGCGGGTCTCGTCGGTGATCGCCGCCACGGTGATGCCCAGTGCGGCGACCTTGGTTGCCTTGGCCGTGTCCGGCTTGGCCTCCGGCGCGGCGGCGGCGGCCTGCTGGTCGTCGGGCAGCTCGGCGATCGCCACTGTCAGCTCGATGGATTTGCCGTCGCGCCACACATCGACCGGCACCTGCTTGCCGACCGCGGTTTCGGCGACCACCCGCGGCAGGGTGCGCATCTCCTTCACGTCCTGGCCGTTGAATTTGAGGATGATGTCGCCGTTGTGGATCTTGGCCTTTTCCGCCGGCCCGCCCTCGGTGAGCCCGGCGACCATCGCGCCGGTGGCATCCTTCAGCCCCAGGCTCTCGGCGATCTCGGGCGTCACCTGCTGGATGCGCACGCCGAGCCACCCGCGTTTGGCCTTGCCGAATTCCTTGAGCTGGGCGACCACGGTCTTGGCCATGTTCGACGGGATCGAGAAGCCGATGCCGATCGAGCCGCCGGAGGGCGAATAGATGGCGGTGTTGATGCCGATCACCTCGCCGCTCATGTTGAACAGCGGGCCGCCGGAATTGCCGCGATTGATCGCCGCGTCGGTCTGGATGAAATCGTCATACGGGCCCTGGCGGATGTCGCGCCCGCGCGCCGAGACGATGCCCGCGGTCACGGTGCCGCCGAGCCCGAAGGGGTTGCCGATCGCCAGCACCCAGTCGCCGACGCGCGAGGCGTCCGAATCGCCGAACGACACCGCGACGAGCTTGTGCGGGGTTTCCACCTTCAGCACCGCGAGGTCGGTGCGTTCGTCGCGTCCGACCAGCTTCGCCTTGAGGCTGGTGTTGTCCTGCAGGATCACGGTGATCTCGTCGGCGCCGTCGATCACGTGGTTGTTGGTGACGACGTAGCCGGCGGTGTCGATGATGAAGCCCGAGCCCAGGCTCTGGCTGCGCCGTGGCGGCTGGTTCTGCCCGCCGCCCTGGCGGTTGCGCTCCATGAAGTCGCGGAAGAACTGCTCGAACGGCGAGCCCGGCGGGAAACTCGGAATCTCCGGCCCCGCGCCCGGTCCGCCCGGACCCCCCCCACCTGGACCCCCGCCGCCCGGACCGCCGCGCTGCGCGGTG
>DAHWBL010000473.1 GCA_027323595.1 Acetobacteraceae bacterium
CGGCGGCGGCATCCATGCGCTGATCGGCCCGAACGGTGCGGGCAAGACAACATTGTTCAACCTGATCTCGGGCCGTATGCCACCCGCCAGCGGGCGCGTGCTGTTCGACGGCGAGGAGATCACCGGCCTGCCGCCGCACCGCGTTGCCGCGCGCGGCATCATCCGCACGTTTCAGTTGGTGCGCCTGTTCGAGGACATGACGGTTGCCGGCAACGTTGCGGTGGGCTGTCACCTTCGTACCCGCGGGGGGGTGGGTGCGGCACTGCTGCGTCCGGGCTGGAGCGTGCGCCAGGAAGCGGAGGTGGCGCGCCGTGCGATGGAGATGCTTGATCTCGTCGGCCTTGTTGGCGAGGCACACCGGCCGGCCAATGAGCTCACCTATGGCCACCAGCGCTTGCTGGAGCTCGCCCGCGCGGCCGCTTCCGGCCCGCGTCTGCTGTTGCTCGATGAACCCGCCGCCGGACTCAACGCGGCCGAGACCGCGCATCTGGCCGACGCCATTCGCGCCATCGCCGCGCGGGGCATCGGCGTGCTGCTCATCGAGCATGACATGGAACTGGTGATGCGTATCGCTGCGCGCATCGTGGTGCTCGATTTCGGCCGCAAGATCGCCGACGGCACGCCGCAGGACGTGGCGCGCGATCCCGCGGTGCTGGCCGCCTATCTCGGCGGCGTGGAGGCGGACCCTGATGCCTGAGCCGGCCCTGCTGCTGCAATTCCTGGTCAACGGCGTCGGCGTCGGCTGTGTCTATGGCCTGATCGGCATCGGGTTTTGCGTGATCTACAACGCGAGCGGCATCGTCAATTTCGCGCAGGGCGCGTTCGTCATGCTGGGTGGCATCCTCACGCAGATTCTGATGGTGCGCGCGGGGCTTGGCATGCTGGCGGCGGCGCTGGTCAGCATCGTGCTCGTTGCCGCCGGCGCGGCGGTGATCGAACGCCTGGTCATCCGCCCGCTGTGGCGGCGCCAGGCGACGATGTTCGTGATGATCCTCGCCACGCTGGCGGTGCAGATCGTGCTCGAACGGCTGACGCTGATCGCGGTCGGCGATGCGCCGCTGTCGCTGCCCGCGTTCACTGCCGGTGGGCCGCTGCGCCTCGGGCCAGTCGCGATCAGCTATCAACTGCTTTGGATTTTTGCCAGTTCGCTGCTGCTTGTTGTGCTGCTCGGCGGGTTTTTCGCGCGCACCAGGATTGGCCGGGCGATGCGCGCCTGCGCGATCAACCCGGAGGCGGCGGCCCTGCTTGGCATTCCGGTCGCCCGTCTGCTGACACTTGCCTTTGCGCTCAGCGGCGCGCTTGGCGCGATCGCGGGCATCGTGGTGACGCCGACCCAGTATACGGCCTATAATGTTGGCGTATCTTTTGCCATCAGCGGCTTCATCGCGGCGATCATGGGCGGCTTTGGCAACGCGGCCGGCGCGTTTCTTGGCGGGATCATGCTGGGGGTCGCGCAGTCTCTTGCCATCGTCACGTTCGGTGCGGGAACGAAAAACGTCGTCGCGCTTGCGATCATGCTGGGCTTTTTGTTTCTGCGCCCCGCCGGCCTGCTCGGCACCAGCAAAGCAACCTGACTGCAACGAGGAGATCCACGATGAACATCCATCAGATCAACTGGGACGACATGGAGTGGGAAGTCATCCGTGAGGGTGTCGCGCGCAAGGCGTTCTCCGGTGACGGGGCGACGGTTGCGATCAATCGGCTGATGCCGGGCCACACGCCCAGCCCGCATTCGCACCCCCATGAGCAGATCGCCTATATCATCTCCGGGCAGATCGATTTTTTCATCGAGGACACGGTGCATCATCTGCGTGCCGGCAGTGTTCTCGTGGTGCCGCCAAACGCGCGCCACTGGGGCCAGGTTGTCGGCGACGAGCCGGTGCTCAACCTTGATGTGTTTACCCCGCGTCGTAGCGAATACGCCTGATACCATGTCTCGCTGAGCGCGACCCATGGTATGAGGCCTTTGGTCTCGCGCGCGCCGCCCAACCAACCCGCGCGCATACCAAGTCCCCCGCGCCGCGAAAGCGTCGCGGCCCGGGGGATTTGGTATGAGCCACGCAAACAGGAGCCGAAGATGGATGCATGTATTGTCGGCTGGGCGCACACCAGGTTCGGCAGGCACGAGGAGCTCGACGTCGAGGGCCTGATCGCCGAGGTTGCCGGTGCCGCGATCGCGGATGCTGGGTTTGAGCCGCAGGCCATCGATGCGGTGTTCGTCGGCATGTTCAACAACGGATTTTCCCGGCAGGATTTCCCCGCGAGCCTGGCTTTCCACTCGGTGCCCGAACTGCGCTTTCGTCCGGCCACGCGCTATGAGAATGCCTGCGCGTCCGGCTCGGCGGCGCTGCACGGCGCGCGTGACTTCCTGGCTGCCGGGCGCGGCCGCCGCGCGCTGGTGATCGGGGTGGAGAAGATGACCGCCGTCACTACCGCGCAGGCCGGCGACAATTTGCTGAGTGCCAGCTATCGCCGGGAGGAAGGCGATATTCCGGCCGGATTCGCCGGCGTGTTCGGCCGCATCGCCGAGGCCTATTTTCAGCGCCATGGCGATGCCTCCAACGCCCTCGCGCGCATCGCCGCGAAAAACCATCGTAACGGTGTGGACAACCCCTATGCGCAGATTCGCAAGGATCTCGGCTATGCGTTCTGCGCGACCGTCAGCGACAAGAACCCCTACGTCGCCGCGCCGTTGCGCCGCACCG
>DAHWBL010000476.1 GCA_027323595.1 Acetobacteraceae bacterium
GCATGTGGTGCGTCTGCTGTGCAACCGCGCCATCGTGATGCAGGCCGGGCGCATCATCGAGCAGGGCGATGTCGCCGAGGTTCTGGAAGACCCGAAAACCGACTACACCCGCAAACTCCTCGCCGCGCTGCCGCATCCACCTGTCTAGCTGCGCGGCGGATGTGCGCGCACCGCGGTCTCATCAATGTCGCTGCCCCAGCCGGGACCTTCGGGCAAAATCAATGCACCGTTTTCAATTCGCAACGGTACGGTGAGCATCTGCGCGAGCCACGCCGGCTCGTCCACCTCGAATTCCATGATCTGAAAATTGCTGATCACGGCAGAGAAATGCGCGCCCATCAAGGTCGAGAGATGGCCATGATAATTATGGCTGGCGACGTTTCGCTCATGCGCGTCCGCCAATTGCGCCATGCGCATCGCCTCCATCATGCCCTGCCACTGCACGTCGATGATCACCACATCCGCGCAGCCCGCGGCGAGATAGGGCAACAGCGCGGCGGCGCCATGAACCGTCTCCAGCCCGGCGATCGGCATGGCGCAGCATCGCCGCAGATCGGCAAGGGCGCCCGCGTCGGTGACATCCATCTCCAGCCAATCGAGCCGCGCATTTTCCACCGCGCGCGCGATGCGGCGAATTCCTTCGGGCCGAACATTGAAGTTCAGATCGAGCATCAGCCCGGCTTGCGGCCCCGCGCCCTGCCGGAACGCCGCCATCGTCTCCGCCAGTTGGCCGAGCATACGGCCGCTGACCACACGTCCCGGATCGCCATCGCCGAATCCGGGCTGGTGATTATGCCCGCCTGCATCATCGAACAGCACGATGTTGGTCTTCAACGCCGCATAGCCACGCGCCGTCACCTCCTGTCCCAGACGCAAAACATCGTCGAGCGTGCGCATCGGTCCGGCCTGTTCAAACAACGCGGCATGGCGCAGCCGCATCGTTCCGCAATGCGACCAATATAGCGGCAGCCTGGTGCGCATGGCACCGCCGAACAGCTCGGAAACGCTGACGCCAAGCGCCTTCGCCTTGATGTCGAGACACGCATTCTCGATCGCAGCGATCGCCTGCGCGACAATTCCACCAGACGTGCCCCGCGTCGCGGCGCGCAACCGGTAGGTGAGGGGGCCAACCGCGCGCGGGTCCTGCCCGATCAACCGCGCGCCCATGCGCTCGATCACGCTTCCCAGCCCCGGCGTCGCGCGGCTCTCGCTGAACTCCGACCACCCGACCAACCCGTCATCGGTACAGATTTTCAGGAACGACAGAACGCGCCAGCCGCCATCGGCGTGCAGTTGGGTGATCGAGGTGATCTTCAAACGAATGCTCCCGTGGGCGAGGTTTGACGCGCAGCATGCGGCGCGCGAGAACGACGCGCAACCATGACCCGAGGGCGGAAATGTCGATCCTGCTTGTGCTTGACGTGCCACCAGCAATCCGAACCGTCTATCATCAAGGCTTGCTGGATGCATTTCCCGACCAGCATTTCGACCTCGCCCCCACCGCCAACGACGTGGACCCGTTCCTCGCGAACGCGGAAATTCTGGTCACCCATGGCCCGTATCTGCGCGACCGCGCCGCCCACATGTTCGCCAACATGCCGCGCCTGCGCTTCATCCAGGGCGTTGGCGTCGGCGTCGACAACATCGTCGATGTGCCCACGCTCCGCCCCGAAATCTGCGTGGCCAATATCCAGGGCGTGCACGGGCCGCAGATGGCCGAGATGGCGCTGATGCTCATGCTCACCCATGCCCGCCAGTTCCCCCGCAGCCTGGCCAATAAATCCGCCCATCGCTGGGAACGCTGGCCGGCGCGCCTGCTCACCGGAAAGACGCTCGGCATTCTGGGCGTCGGATCGATCGCGCTCGCAACGGCCCAACGCTGCGCGGCGATGGGCATGCGCGTTCTCGGCATCAGCAGCAGCGTCAGAACGATCGAGGGCTTCGACAAGATTTTCCCGCTTTCGGCATTGCCCGGGATCGTCGGAGAATTTGATTATTTCCTGATCCTGACACCCTATTCCGCGCAGACACACCACCTCGTCGACGCGAGCGTTCTCGACGCGATGAAGCCGGATTCCTATTTGCTCAATCTCGCCCGCGGCGGGGTCGTGGACGAGGCAGCCCTGCTCGCGGCTCTGCGCGCCCGCCAGATCGATGGCGCGGCACTCGACGTATTCGAAACCGAGCCGCTGCCGCCAGACCATCCCTTTTGGGAGATCGACAATGTGATGATCACCTGTCACCAGGGCGCGGTACATGACAGGCTGGCACAGCAGAATCTCCCGATCATCATCGAGAATCTGGGCCATTATCTCGCCGACGATTTTGCCGCACTTCGCCACGTGGTACGCGCCGGAAATCTTGCCTAATCGACCGGAACGAAAAGCGCCTCGATCGGCATCGCCCTGTCGATCAGAAACTGCTCCTGCATATACTGCACCAGCGCCTGCAACGTCGCGCGATTTGGCTCGATCCCATAGGGCCAGGGATCGCCTCCGAACACCGTGTCAATCTCGTCGGCATCCGCGGTCATCCAAGGCAGCATATAGCGCAACGCCACCGGGCTGCGCAGCTTCTCCAGCGCCAGGTTTTTTGATCGCTCGAACGCATCAAACAAGGACTTCGCGATAAAGGGATGCGCCTCATAAAGCTCGCGGCGAATGGCAAGCAGATGCATGATCGGAAAAATTCCGGTGCGAACGAAATACTCGCGCTCTACGTCACGATAATTCGGAAACAGCCTGACGATATCGGGGTCTGTCTTGATGGAGGCGGGCAGGCTCGTGCCGATGATCGCGTCGATCTTGTCCTCGGCCAGCAGGTCACTCAACGTCGCGCCACTGTCATTGCGTTGAATATTCACCGGCCGCAACA
>DAHWBL010000477.1 GCA_027323595.1 Acetobacteraceae bacterium
GCGCGGTCGGCCACCTGCGCGATCGCCTCGATCTCGACCAGCGCGTCGCGCGGCAGACGGGCGACCTCGACGGTGGAGCGCGCCGGCGGGGCGGACGGGAAATGCTCGGCATAGACCTGGTTCATCGCCGCGAAATCATCCATGTTCTTGAGAAACACGGTGGTCTTGACGACCGAGCCAAGGCTCGCGCCACCCGCGGCGAGCACGGCCGCGACATTGGCGAGCGACCGGCGGGTCTGCGCGGCGATCCCTTCGGCCATGATGCCGGTGGCCGGGTCGAGCGGCAATTGCCCCGAGCAATAGACGGTCGCGCCCAGCCGGATGCCCTGCGAATACGGCCCGACCGCGGCGGCGGCCCCGTCGGTGGTCAGAACCTCTCGTTCGGTCATGCTCTCTCCTCTCCAAAACGGCGCGCGCGCCCACCGATGCACCGTATAATGGAAAAACTTCCACTTCAATGGAGGCGCGCATCATCGCCGCCGGGCGCTGTCGATGATCAGGAAATAAACGCAGGCCACATCACCATGGTTGGCGAATCCATGCGGCTGGTCCGCCTCGAAGAACAGGCTGTCCCCGGCCTCCAGCCGCACCGTCCGCCGGCCCACCCGCGCCTCCAGCCGGCCGCTCTGCACATGGATATATTCCTCGACCCCGCGCCGATGGGCGGCGAAATCGCCGGTGTCCCCGCCCGGATCGAGCTGGTTGAGCACGAAATCGACGCCTCGCCCGGGCAGCACCGGCGACAGCACCCGACGGCTGAAGCCGCAGGCGGGGTCGCGCAGCACCGGCTGCATGTGCGCCGGGATCACCAGCAATTCGCGCTCCGCCGCCGGCAGCATCAACTCGCCGAAGGTCACGCCGAGCGCTTCGGCGAGCTTGGACAGAACCATGGTGCTGGGCACCGCGTCGCCACGCTCGATCTTGCTGATCATGCTGCGGCTGACGCCAGACGCGGCGGCCAGTCGCTCGAGCGTCAGTCCGCGGCGGCGGCGCAGCTCGCGCAGTTCCCCCGCCAGCGCCTCGATCTGCTCGTTGCCCTCGGCGCGGGCCAGGTCCTGGGTTGCCGCCATGCGTTTGCCTCCGGTTTCATCGTATATCGGCCGCAGATGTTGGTGAAGGCGGAGATGGAACGATGATGCGGCGTGACGCGGCGGCGCGGATCGGCGTGCTGATCTATGACGGGGTGGAACCGATCGATCTGGGCGGCACCGTGGGGGTGATCAGCATGGCCGCCCGGCTGTTGCCCGGCCTGTGCGCGGTCACCATCGCGGCGCGCGCCGGGGTGGTGGGCTGTGCCGGCGGGCTCGACGTGGTGGCCGGGTTCGGCTTCGCCGACGCGCCGGACTGTGCGGCGCTGATCGTCGCCGGCGGTCCGGGCTGGCCGGCGGCGGCGGCGAACCCGGCCACCCTCGCCTTCCTGCGCGACCGTGATCCGGCCCGACTGGCCAGCGTGTGCACCGGCGCGCTGATCCTCGCCGCCGCCGGCCTGCTCGACGGGCGCGACGCGACCACGCGCCGGCATGCGCTGGGCGGCGAAAGCGCGTCGCCGCTGGACCGACTCGCCGCGCTGGGCGCGCGCGCCCGTCCCGCCGTGCTGCTCGACCCGCCCGGCGGACCGGCGACCGGCGGCGGCGTCAGCCTGGCGCACGACATGACGCTGCATCTGATCGGCCGCCTCTATGGCCCCGATGCCGCCGACGAGGTGGCACGCATGATCGAGTATGACCGCGCGCGGGTGGCGAACCTGGCGGCGCTCGGAATGGGTTAGAGCTGGCTGCCTTCCAATAGGCGAAGGCAGCCAGCTCTAGCTGCTTGTTTGAACGCGTGATTCAGACCTACGTGTGATGCCACCTTCGGTCATCACGCTCTAGACGCTGTTGGTGGCAACCATCTCGCGCACCAGCGGATAAATCTCGTTGCTCCAGCGCCGGCCGCTGAACACGCCGTAATGGCCGGCGCCGTTCTGCAGATGGTGACGCTTGCGCAACGGCGACAGCCCGCTGCACAGATCAAGTGCCGCCATGGTCTGGCCGATGCCACAGATATCGTCCAGCTCGCCTTCCACCGTCAGCACCGCGGTGCGGGTGATGGCGCGCGGTTCCACCTTCTGTCCGCGCACATGCAGCGTGCCGGCGGGCAGATCGTGGCGCTGGAAAATCCGCTCGATGGTCTGCAGATAGAATTCCGCCGGCAGGTCCATGACCGAGAAATATTCCTCGTAGAATTTGCGGTGGGTCTCCGCGGCGGCGGTGTCGCCGCGGGCCAGATTGTCCCACTGGCGCATGTGCGCGCGGGTGTGCCGGTCCAGATTCATCGCCATGAAGGACAGCAACTGCACGAAACCCGGATAAACCCGCCGGCCGGAGCCGGGGAAGCCGGGCGGCACCGTGCCGATGAGGTGGCTCTCGAACCAGCGCATCGGCTTGCTGGTGGCCAGCTTGTCCACCTCGGTCGGGTTGATGCGGGTGTCCACCGGGCCTGCCATCAGCGTCATGCTGCGCGGGGTCGCGCGGTCACGATCGGCTGCCATCAGCGCCACCGCCGCCAGCACCGCCGCCGCCGGCTGGCACACCGCCAGCACATGGCCGCCCGGGCCGATGGCGCGCAGGAAGGCGATGACATGCTCGACGAAGCCGTCGAAATCGAACTGCCCGGCCGACAGCGGCACGTCGCGCGCATTGTGCCAGTCGGTCACATAGACATCGTGGTCCGGCAGCAGCGTGCGCACGGTGGAGCGCAGCAGCGTGGCGAAATGCCCGCTGAGCGGCGCCACCACCAGAATGCGCGGCTGCGCGGGGTGGCCGGGCTTGGCGAAGCGGCGCAGCGTGGCGAAGGCGGTGGTCTGGATCACCTCCTCGACCACCTCGACCTCGCGATTGCCAACCGGCACGCTGGCGATTTCCCACGCCGGACGGGTGTGGGTGACCCCGCTCTGGGCGATCAACTGGCAGGCCGCGAGCGAGCGGCGCCAGTTCTCCATCGGGTCCATGTCCCAGCCGGGCATCGCCACCGGCATGCCCATCCACGGGCTGGCCGGCCAGCTATTGGCGGACCAGCCGCTCATCCAGGGCGTGTCGAGCCAGCGCCCGGCAAGCGAGGACACGGCGCGCACCTGGCCGGCCCAGTCCTGCATCGTCTGATACATCTCATAGAGCATCGGTATCGTGATCTCCGGCCAGCACGGGCGATGGCGAACCACCGCCGGCGAGGGCCATCCCAAGCCGTTCCAGGCGTGAGAGTGTCCTACCGGGCAAATTCGTCAAGCGAATTTCATGAATCGGCAGGCCACGCGCACGTCGAGTTTCCTGCCCCGGAGCGACTGTAGGCGCCAAATGGCTACCGGACAATGACTCCGTGCGAGGGCAATCATCACCCGGTGGGCGTAGCTTTTGCATACCAAAACTGACTACCATGGCCACCTGCCCGCCCCGTTCTGGAGAGCCGATCATGTCGGACGCCGTTCTCATCATCAGCAGCCGCAATTATTCCTCCTGGTCGCTGCGCGGCTGGCTGCTGACCCGCCTCGCCGGGCTCGATACCGAGGTGCGAATCGTCGACCCGGAAGACGCGGTGGCGCGCGACGAGCTGCTGTTGCGCACCTCCTCGATCCGGCTGCCGCGGCTGCTGAACGCCGGGGTGGAGCTGTGGGACACGCTGGCGATCGCCGAATATCTCAACGAAACCTTCCCCGACGCGCGGATGCTTCCCGCCGACCCGGCGGCGCGCGCCAACTGCCGGTCGATCAGCGGCGAGATCCATTCCGGCTTCTCGGCGCTGCGCTCGGCCCTGCCGATGAACCTGCGGGCCAGGCGGACGAATTTTCCGCTCTGGTCGGCGGTGCGCGGCGATGTTGAGCGGGTCAGCGAAATCTGGAACCATTGCCTCGACAACTGGGGCGGGCCGTGGCTGTTCGGCGCGCGCCGCAGCATCGCCGACGCCATGTACGCGCCGGTCTGCACCCGCTTCATCAGCTACGACGTCGCCATCGACGCCGCCTGCGCGGGCTATTGCGCGCGCACGCTGGCACTGCCCGACATGATCAGCTGGACCGAGGACGCGGGCGAGGAAGTGGCCGAGGTCGCCGAGCTGGAAGTGGAGTTCTGACCCGCGCCACTTAGCTCCAGGCCGCGGGCGCAGGCACCGCGCACGGCCCTTCGACATCGACGGTCTCAAAATCCGCCGGCGACACCACTTCGAGATATTCCATGTCCGGCGAATAATCGAACAGATAATGGGTGATCCCCGGCCGCTGGTGCACGCAGTCGCCGGCGCGAACCAGGTGCTCGCGGTCCTCGTACATGAATT
>DAHWBL010000107.1 GCA_027323595.1 Acetobacteraceae bacterium
CGGTGGGTTAAAGGCGGTGGAGGGTGTGAGCCTGTCCATCCCGCTGGGGCAGCGCCGTGCGATCATTGGGCCGAATGGCGCGGGCAAAACCACTTTGTTCAACGCGATCGCCGGTCTGGTGAGGCCTAGCACCGGACGGATCAGCTTCAACGGCGCCGATATCACCGACCGGCCGGTGCATGTGCGCGCCCGCCTGGGGCTTGGCCGGACCTTTCAGATCACAAATCTATTCGCGCGGCTCAGCGTTGATGAGAATTTGCGCCTGGCGCTCCGTGGTCCGACACCAGGCAAATTCGCGCTGTTTGCCGAGGACCGGTTGAACCAAGCGCAAATGGAGTTGCAGGAGCGCGCACTCGATGTCTGCAGAATGCGGCATCGGCGGGCAACCATTGTGGCAAGCCTGTCGTACGGTGAGCAGCGCCAGCTCGAACTCGCTATGGCGCTCGCGGCGCAGCCGAGATTGCTGCTTCTTGATGAGCCGGCCGCGGGATTGTCGCCTTCGGAACGAGATATCGTCGCCACCATCATCGCCGACCTGCCGCGCGATCTTACTCTCGTGTTGATCGAGCATGACATGGACCTTGTACTTAGCCTCGTCGATCATGTGACATGTCTCAACAACGGTCGCATGCTTGCCGAAGGATCACCTGATATGATCCGCGCCGACCCCGAAGTGCGCCGTGTCTATCTGGGAACTCCGCACCATGCTTGAGGTGCGTGGGGTCGAGTGTTTCTACGGTGCGGCGCATGTGCTGCACGGTGCGCATCTGACGGTCAACGAAGGTGAGGTGGTTGCGTTGCTCGGTCGCAACGGCATGGGGAAAACCACACTTGTTCGCTCCATCATGGGTCTTTCTCCGCCGCGCATTGCCAGCGGGTCGATCCGCTGGATGGGATCGGAGTTGGTCGGCATGCAGCCGTACCAGATCGCGCGGCTTGGTGTTGCAATTGTTCCACAGGGACGTCGCCTGTTTCCGTCACTGACCGTGACCGAGCATCTCACCACCCTCAAGCCGGCGTCGGTTCGCACGGGCTGGACGGTGGCCCGTGCATTCGAGGTTTTTCCTCGCCTCGCTGAACGACGCACGCACCGTGGCAACCAGTTGTCGGGTGGCGAGCGACAGATGTTGGCTATCGCGCGCGCGCTGATGACCGATCCTGCGCTCATTTTGATGGACGAACCATCGGAGGGTCTGGCACCGGTCATGGTGCAGCATGTCGAGAGCGTGATTGCCGATCTTAAGGGTTCCGGGCTGGCGATTTTGCTGGTCGAACAAAATCTCTATAGCGCGCTTGCGGTGGCCGACAGGGTCTATGTTCTTGAGTCCGGACGCACGGTGCATGAGGCCAGCGCTGAGGCGATCAGGGAAGACGCGCAGTCTCTGCTGCGGTTTCTGGGGGTTGTCTGAACAACCACATGTGGCGAGTTCCAGGCCATATCTGGCAAGTTTTGCATTCACGCGATTGCATTCGAGCTTCATATTATCTAATATCTTGGCGGATCGGCCGGTTGTCTCCGGCTTGTACTGGCGAATTCGGATGCAGGTTTCGCGTCCGCAAAATGGGGTGACCGAACGAGCCATGCCAAAACGTAACCGAGCCCATGTCGAACAATTGGCTGAGGCGGTTGCTTCACCGTCCAGCCACGGCTCTGATTTCAATGCGGCGACGGTGACAAGCGTTCTGCATCATGCCTTGCGTAACGATATCATTTCCCTGACGCTGCGCCCCGGCACGCAGTTGCGCATCCGCGATCTGCGCGCACGATATGCAGCCGGTGCCACGCCGTTGCGTGAGGCGCTTTGCACGTTGGCCGGTGAAGGCCTGGTCGAAGCCGAGCCGCAGCATGGTTTTCGTGTCGCACCCGCGACACGCGATGATCTGTGCAGCCTGGCATTGTTGCGAGGACAGATCGAGCCGATTGCGTTGCAGCTGTCGATGGAACGTGGCGATGCTGCCTGGCGTGCCGGCGTAACCGAAAGCTATCGACATTTTGAATGCGTACGCTCGAAAGTTGGCGACCAGCGTCCGCTTGATTGCGATTGGGAGGCACGGCATCGGGCATTTCATATCGCGTTGATCGCCGGCTGTGGACAACCGCAAATTTTGTCAATGATGGCGCGGTGGTATGATCTATGCGACCGCTATCGTCGTCTCGCATCAGATAACATTGGTGTGACCGCCGGCACCAATTCTGATCATGAAGCGCTGGTGGAAGCGGTTATTTCAAAGCGCATCGACGACGCACTTGCCATCCTACGTCGTCATATTGACGATACCACGCGGCGCCATTTGGGCTATTTCGAGACGTCCGGCGAAGCCTGATCGATTGCGGACAGCACTCGCTCCGGCGTGAATGGCATTGCCATCATCTCAGCGCCGCACGCATCCGCGATGGCATTGGCGATAGCGGCGGCCACGCCAAGAATGCCTGCCTCGCCGATTCCCTTTGCACCTCCTGGGCCCGGCCCCATGCCATGTTCTGCAACAAAGCTGGTGAAATATTCGGGAACATCCGCAGCCCTCGCGATCCGATATTGTAGAGGTTCGGCATTCGAGGGATAGCCGTCGTCCTGGCGAAGTTCTTCGAACATTGCTTGACCCAGCGCCTGCATGGCTGCTCCTTCCAGTTGCCCGCGACAGGTGCGCGGTTCGATCGCGCGGCCGGCGTCGCCACCGACGACCAACCGATGAATTGTGACCGCGCCGGTTTGCCGATCCACGCTGACATCCGCGCCTGACCAGCACGGCATCCAGGACAGGTTGCGCGCGCCAAGCGGCGCTGCCTGGTCATACGGTTCCTTGAAGCTGCCATGGCCGACGAAATCCCAGCCGATGCCGCCATAATGCGCGCGAACGATTGGCTCGATCGACGCCGTCGCTCCGTTGCGGTTCACACACCAGTTGGTCAGATCAATCTCCGCTTCCAGGCAATGGGTTTGTTCAATGAGAAAATCAACGATCTGCTGACGCACGGCCAGCGCGGCCCTTTGAACCGCCTGACCGGTGACCATGGTCCCGCAACTGACATGGGTGCCGTTATCCGGCGGGCTGTGGTTGGTGTCGATGGGGGCGTAGCTTGTGGAGGTGAAGGCCATCTCCAGCGCTTCGGCAGCGATCCGACATAGGGCGGCGGGAGCGCCCTGGCCAATATCCACGAGCGCCGCATGAACCATCACCTCGCCGGCCTGTGAGACCCGCACGGTCGCCTGCGCTTGGTTGCCGGTGCCGCCAGCGTCCTTCAATCCGATGGCAATGCCACGTCCGGCCCCGGGACAACGCGGACCGAGATGGCGAATCATCTCATCAAGGCCAGCGGAAAGATCGGAATCCATTCCGCTGTCACCGGGGGCGAACGCCTCGCCGGGCGCGAGCATGTTGCGGGACCGAAACGCCACCGGATCGTCGCCAAGACGGCGCACAATCAAATCGATCTGACGCTCAGACGCCCAGGACGCCTGCGTGCCGCCAAAGCCTCTGAACGAGCCGGACGGAATATTGGTTGTGCGTACCACCCGCGAGCGCGCGCAAATCGCGCGCCATCGATATGGACCGCCAATACGAAACGCGGCTTTCACACCGACCAGCACCGAGGCATCGCAATAGGCACCACCATCAAGAATGATGTCAGCTCGCCGCGCCACCAGGCGGCCATCGCCATCGATCCCACTGGTCAAGCGGATTTCCCCAGGATGCTTCGTTAGCGTGTGCAGACTTTCGTCAAGGCCGAGTGCGAGGCGCACCGGGCGACGAGCCTTGCGCGCCATCAACGCGACGAGAGGTTCCATTTTGCAATAGGATTTTCCGCCGAACCCCCCGCCAACAAGCGGGGTGTGAACGCGCACGCGGTTTGTGGCGATTCCAAAAATGCGCGCGATGTCGGCGCGAATGAGAAATGGGTCCTGATTGCAGGACCAGATTTCAAGTCTATCGCCCGTCCAGCGGGCAATATTGATGTGCGGCTCAAGGTGAAAATGGGTGATGCGCGACATCGCAAAGCAGTCGGTGAACACATGCCGCGCGCTTGCGAGGGCTGAATCGATGTCGCCATAGCCGAAATGAAATTCATGCAGAACGTTTGGTGCTGGATCGACGACACTGCGACACAGGGGTCCAAGCGGAATGTTCGTGCCGCGCGTTGGCTCGTCAAACAACGCGATCGCATCGGGCGCAAGTGCGGAGTGGATGTCGGGCAGCGGTGCCAGGTTTTCGTATACGATATTGATCGCGCAGGCGGCGGCAAACGCCTGCGCCTCGGTTTCCGCAACCACCGCGGCAACCGGATCGCCGACGTGACGCACGCGATCCCGCGCGATGATTGGTTGGTCGCGAAGAAACACGCCGTAATACGGGTCCGCCAGGTCTGAGGTATCGTCGCCGGTGACAACACACAGAACGCCAGGCATCGCGCGTGCGGCAGCGCTGTCAATGTCGACGATCCGCGCGTGCGGGTGCGGGCTACGCACCAGGCGTGCATGGGCCATGCGGTCAATCACGATGTCCATGCCAAACATGCCACGTCCGGTGACTTTGTCGCGCACCGCGTCGTAGCCGGGCCCGGTCAGGATGTCCTTATCGGGCATTGAATTGTGCCGCGAGCTGGATTGCTTCGATGATCTGTTGATAGCCGGTGCAGCGGCACAGATGCCCGCCGAGCCAATCACGGATGGTCTGCTCCGAGGGCGACGGATCGCGTGCCAGCAGAGCGACGGTCATCATGATCATGCCCGCGGTACAATATCCACATTGTACGGCGTGGGAAATTGCAAATGCCTTCTGCACGGGATGCAGCTCGCCGCCTTCACCGAGCGTTCCGAGCCCCTCGATCGTCAGAATGTCACAGCCATCAACCGATGCGGCGAGGCGCGCGCAGGTGGCAA
>DAHWBL010000482.1 GCA_027323595.1 Acetobacteraceae bacterium
ACCGTGCCATCGGCCAGCACCCCGGCCACGCCATGACAGGACGCGCACAACCCCGCATCCACCGCCCCGGCCACCCCCGGCGCCAACACCATCGCCATCGCCACCATCAACCCACGCATCCGCATCCGCATCCCCTCCCCAAAACCGGCATGCCCCACCCGCCTCTACCATCACCGCCTGCTCTGCCCTAGACTGCGCGCAAAGAATACGAAGCCGGATCATCGGGAGGACAGGCAAAAATGTATCTGCGAAACCACTGGTATGTCGCCGCCCAGGCCGGCGAGGTCGGCGCCGCGCCTCTCGCCCGCATGTTCCTCGGCGAACCGGTGGTCCTGTTCCGCCGCCCTGACGGCACGCCCGTCGCGCTGGAGGATCGCTGCTGCCACCGCCGCGTGCCCCTCTCGCTCGGCAAGGTCGTCGGCAGCCACATCCAATGCGTCTATCACGGCCTCGAATTCGCCGGCGACGGGCGCTGCGTCGCCATCCCCGGCCAGGCCGACATTCCCGCCGCCGCGCGCGTGCGCGCCTATCCGGTGGTCGAAACCCACAGCTGGGTCTGGATCTGGATGGGCGACCCTGCCCTCGCCGACCCCGCCGACATCTGCGATTTTCACTTTTTCACCGATCCCGCCTACGGCTCGCGCAGCACCCGCTTCCACGTCAAGGCCAACTGGCAGCTCATCGTCGACAACCTGCTCGACCTCACCCACCTCACCTATGTCCACGCCCGCACCATCGGCAACCCGGCGACCACGCTGAAGGCCGAGATGGGCGTGGAGCGGCGCGACGACGGCGTCACCGTCACCCGCTGGGTGATCGACGCGCCGGCGCCGCCCACCTATCAGCTGTTCGGCCAGTTCGCCGGCAACGTCGATCGCTGGCAGATCATCCACCACACCGCACCCGCCTTCGTGCGGCTCAACATCGGCGCCTCCACCACCGGCACCGGCGCGCGCGACGGCACCCGCGTCGATGGCATCAACATGTGGAACCTCAACGCCATCACGCCAGAAACCGAGACCAGCTCACATTATTTCTGGGGCCAGGCGCACGAATTCAGCCCCCATGACGGCGGCGTGACGGACCGCCTGTTCGCCGAGATTCACCGCACCTTCGTCGAGGACATCGAAGTGCTGGAGCGCCAGCAACAGATGTTCGACCACGACCCCACCCACGTCATGCTCGACATCCGCGCCGACGCCGGCTCCAACGCCGCCCGCCGCCTGCTGGACCAGCTGCATGAGGCCGAACAGAGCGGACGCCGACACGCCGCCGAATGACAATCACGGGATGGCGCGCCACCCCATCCCGGATCGCCTGGCTTACGCCGTCGCGCCGCCCGACCGGCGCATCGCATCGAGGCTCCAGGCCCCGCCGCCGGCGGCCGACAGATACAAAAACACGAAGCAGAACAAAATCGCCGCATCCCCGCCGTTCAGCGCCGGGAAGAAGCTGTTCGGCAGATGCACGATGAAATAGGCCACCGCCATGTTGCCCGCCAGAATGAACGCCACCGGGCGGGTGAACAGGCCCAGAAGAATCAGAACCCCGCCGGCCAGCTCAAGACATCCCTGCACCCCGAGCAGACTGAACAGATGCACGCTGCCGTGCGGCGATGGCGGGATCAGAAAATATTTCTGTGTCCCATGCTCCAGAAATTGCAGCCCGGCCACGAAGCGCAGCAGGCTCAACAGCCACGGCGCGGCACACGCCCATCGATTTTCCATGGTCCCCGACCCTTTCCCATGACTGGTTGCACCCGGCATTGGTTGCAGCCGGCACACGACTCGCTATCGGACTCCATTAACACGGATTTCGCGCGCATCAGTGTAAAATCCGGCCCATGCCGCGCGGCGCAAATTGCGCCTCCGCGCCCCGGGGATCACGCCCGCTCGAACAGGGCCTGCCCGATGAACTCGCCCTCGACCGCGCCACCAGGACAGGCGAACAGCCCACCGCCGGTATGCGTCACATATTGGTTGAGCATGTCAAACTTCGCCATTTTCTCAAATATCCTGACAAAACCGGCACGCGGATCGTTCTGATAGCACACGAACAGCAGGCCGGCATCCAGTTCCATCCCCTGGCGCCACGGCGGCCAGCGCTCGGCGGTAAAATTCACCCCCTCATTGTAGGAATAGCCGCGCCGCAGAATATCGGCGGCCCCATTGGCCTGCGCATTGCCCAGCCGCACATGCGCACCTTCGGCGATGATCGGGTTGCCATCGACATCGTTTCGATCGAGCCCGAGCGGCTCGAACTCGCCACGCAACCCCAGCGGCGCGCCGGAATATTTGTGCCGACCCATGGTTTCCTCCTGGAACGACAGCTTCGTGCGGTCCCAATGCTCCAGCGCCATGCGAATGCGGCGCACGACGACATAGCTGCCCGCACGCATCCACCCCGGCTCCCGCACCCACACCGCCTTGTTCACATCGGCCGGTCGTTGCGTGCCATCCTTGAAGCCCATCAAATTGCGCGGCGTCGAGCCATCGCCCGGCGCTGACAAAAACCCGGCCTGCGCCCAGCGAAGTTCGGCACTGTCCTCGGCAAGCCGGGTCATCTGGCGAACCGCGTGAAAGACCAGCTGCGGGTCCTCCGCGCAGGCCTGAACCCACAGATCCCCGCCGGTTCTGCCGGCCACAAGTTGGTCGCCGTTGAACCGTGGCAGATCCACCAGCGCGGCCGGCCGCAGCGCCGCCAGGCCATACCGGTCCGTGCCATCCTTGATGAACAGACCGGCACCGAATCCGAACGTGATGGTCAGTCGCGCGGGCCCAAGGCCGGTCGCCTCGCCCGAATCGCCGCCCGGCGCGTCGGTCGATCCACCAGGCGGCACCATTGCCCCCCCTTCGGTGAGCCGCGCGGCGGCCCTGGTCCATCGCCGCAACAGCGCGATCACTTCCGCGCGTCGGTCAGTGGCGAGATCGAATGCCGCCATGTAGCACTGCGATTGCTGCGGCGTGACAATCCCGGCCTGATGGCTTCCCCAAAAAGCCTCGGTCTTGGCACCGCGATCCGCACCCCGCGCCGCGCGCGCGCCCCTCGCCACAACCAGCCCGCCAGCCGCGGCCAACAGCCCACGGCGCGACGAGCGCGGCGGGTCATCGCCGGCGCTGCTCATCGTGCTTCCATCAGCATGTTCATATCGTCGGTGACATAATAAAACGCCCTGCCGTCCGGGCGCATCGCCATGCCGAACAGATCGCCGTTGCCCGGTGGCGATTGCGCCTGGTTGGTGTCGATCCATTGCGCATAGATCTGCCTGCGCGCGACCGGATCGATCTCCACCACCTGCCCGTTCCAGCCGTTGCAGGTGAGCAGATGGCCGTTCGGCAGCCACATCAACGACAACGGCTTGCTCAGCAGCCCGTCGCGCGTCACCTCCAGCCCGGTGCCGGCACTGTCGGTGCGCGTGGCCGCATCGGCGATCGCGACGATGCGGTTGCCCAGCGCATCGGAAACATACAGCACGCCATCAGGCGCGATCGCCAGCCCGGTAGGTCCGATCAGGAAATCCCCCCGGTCGGCACGGTGCGCGAAACCGTCGCCAACCACCGTGCGGGCACGCACGACCGGCGGCCGACCCGCGGGAATATCCAGATCGATCCGCAGCACCGTCGCCTTGTGCAAGGTAACCGGATAGCCCGTGACAGGATCACGCACCTGCGGCCCGGGCAGGTCGAAACCGACCATGCTGACGAACAGCGCGGCGGTGGCACCATTGTCGATCACCGCCATGTTGCCCCACGGCCCGTTGATCTGCCCGCCCGACCAGCTCTCGACGATGTTGCCGTCAGGATCGAGCACCAGCAGACAGCCATCGCCGCGCGTGCGGGTGGTGCCGTCGGTGCTCGGCGTGCTGCCCACGATGATCCAGCCGGTCGTCAGCATCGTCATCGCGGTGGTCAGCCCGATGCCACCCGGGCACGACCCCGCGTCGCGCGCCAGCTTCGCGACCAGCCTGGTCTGCCCGGTGGCCGGGCTGTAGGCGATGATCGTCGTTCCGCGCCCCTGCAGATTAGATAGATCGTTGAAATTATCGACCAGCACATCACCTTTCGTGATCCTGCCGGCCGACACCGGAGCCACCACGACGGCATAGGGGTTCTGGTCTCCATCGTCGGGAACGGTCGAGCTCAGGGTCGCGTGCTTCTTCACCGTCTCCAGAAATCCGCGCGGCTCCTCGGCGCGTGCCGGCAGCGCCAGCGTCGCGCCCAGCAGTGCCGCCAGCGCGGCACAGCGTCGCCTGGTCGGCATCTCGATATGTGACATGACGTTCCCCTCAGAACAGGATGTTGGTGCGCACGCCCAGCACCAGCGCGTTGCCGATTCGCCTTGTGGGATCATTGGGGTTGGCAAGCCCGCCGCCCGGCGTGAACACATATTGAACGTCTGGTTGCAGTTGCAGCCACGCCGTCGCCTGATACTGGTAGGTCACCTCGACATAGGTTTCGCTGCCACGGATCGGCACGTAGCCGCTGCCGTAAAACGCCGTGGCCTTGTCCAGCGCGCCCGCATCGCCGCTGACCTTCGCCAGGCCCATGCCGATGCCCAGCGTGTCCGCGTCGCGATGCAAAAACGGCTCATGCATGGTCAGCCCGGCATTGGCGCTGAAGGTGATCAGATTGCGATCCGCCTGCGGCGCGCCCATCACCCGGGCGAACAGGCTGACCGTGCGGTCCCCCTCGCGCGGATCGACCCACAGCAACTGGTCAGCCACCGCATAGACGCTGAAATCGCCACGGTGGCGCCCCGGCACGCCATTGCCCGCCGGATCGGCCAGCGACATGCCGGCCGTGTCGAACTGCTGGTCGGCGAAACTCTGGGAATCATAATAGAACCCCAGCTTGTAGACCCCCGACAGCGGCGCCGGCCCATCGGGGCTGATCATCGCGCCGACCGACGGGTGGGTGAACTGCATCTCCCCGATCACCAGCACCCCGCCATTGAGCGCAAAGCTGGTGCCCGACGGGTTCAGCCGCTGCGGATCGCCATTGTTGCCCGGTGCCGGACTGCCGTTGAACACGCCCAACAGAAACGTCAGCGAATCGATCGGCCGGGCCCGCACCCGCACCCCCAGCGCCGACAGTGGATAGGCCGGCCCACCGCCAGGCAAATCCGCCGACGGCACCATCGGCCAGCCGAACATGGTGTTCATGAAATAGCTGGCGTTCTGGCTGACGATGAATTCCTGGTCGAGACTCTGCTGGCCAAACCGGACATCCAGCCGATCCTCGTCGAGAAATTTCTGCTGATACCAAAGCTCCCACAGCCTGGTCGAACGCTCCGCGGTGATGCCGCTCGAGGTTTGCAGGCTCATCAGATTGTTCTGGCTGAAATTGCCGCCATGAATTTGCAGCGCGCTGACATTGAAGGTGCCGCCGTACCAGCCAAATGCGCGACCGGTATCCATCTGCAGCAGCATCTGCGTCAGCCCGTCATAGACCGCGCCGGCCCTGGCACCGCCGCTCGGGTTGGCGAGCACCTCGGAGGTTTCCTGGATCGCCAGCGAAATGCCCTGCCGGCTCAACGCCGAGCGCAGCCCGCCCATGTTGCCCAGCAGCAGCGCGCTGCGATCGAGCCTGGCCAGATCATCGAGCAGCGCCGATTCCGAGGCGGCCCCCAGGTCGGGCTGAAAATCCTCCTCGCCCGGCATGGACAGCACCGGCGGTGCCGCGCGCGCGCCCGAAACCATCCCAACGCCTGCTCCCACAACGATGAGCGCGAGCAGCGCGGCCTCGCGCGCGCCCCGCGATCTGGCATGCGCACGGTTCGGTTCGGCTGAGAGAGCGGTTGGGTGGATGTGCATGCGCGTCGGCCTCCTGATGTCCCGGAGACATGACCTAATTGCGAATGATTTGCAATAGCACTTTCACCATGCTCCACTCGCCCCCCATTCTTCACGCACCCCCCGTTCTTCACGCACCCCCAGACACCCCCAGAAGCCGGAGACCAAGCCCGATGAAATGCCCCCCGTCCGTCAGCGCCGCGGCCATCCGATCCGTGCTGGCCCTGATGACCCTCTCAGGCCCCGCCGCCGCCCAGAAACCCGCGCAGTTCGCCGTCAGGCTCCAGAATCACCGCCTCGACCCCGCGGAAATCCACGTGCCCGCCGGCAAGCCGATCATTCTGCTGGTGACCAACGCGGACGACACCACCGAGGAATTCGATTCCACCGCGCTCAGGGTCGAGAAACTCATCGTCGGCGGCCATTACGCCACCATCCGGGTGCACCCGCTGGCGCCCGGCCGCTACCCCTTCATCGGCGAGTTTCATCCCCAGACCGCCGCCGGCGCGGTGGTCGCCGATCAAGCGACGTCAGCTACCGCCGCGCCGCCAGCCCCTGCGGGCGCGCCCAGCCGGCGGTGGTGATGGTGATGATCGCGCAATAGCACACCAGCCCCAGCGCCAGCGCCGCGTAGAGCCCCCCCTCGGCGCCACCCAGCGTCAATGCCGCCCAGCCACCCACCGCCGCCACCAGCAGCCGCAAAAACCCCGCCGCCAGCGGCCACAGCAACCGTCCGGCCCCTTGCGCGGCGAAATACAGCGCGAAGCCAAACCCATACAGCCCATAGAACGGCCCGACGATCCGCAGATAGGTCGCACCCGCGCGCAGCATGTCGGGGTCATGGTCGAACAGCCGAAGCCAGGCCAGCGGCCAGATCGCGGCGACCAGCCCCACCGTCTCGGTCATCACGAACGCCGCCGCCGCGCCGGTGAAGGCGATGCGCAGCGCCCGCGCGCCCTGCCCGGCGCCGATATTCATCCCCACCATCGGCACCAGCGTCGTGCCGATGCCAAACACCAGCGGCATCAACAGATATTCCAGCCGCGCCCCGGTGCCGAACCCGGCGATCTCGGCCGCGCCGAACCACCCCCCGACAAGGGCCGTGGTGATCGCGATGGTAAGGTTGGTCTGCAACGAGGTGAGCGCCGCCACCCCGCCGACGCGCAGGATCTCGACGAAATAATCCCACCGCAGCCGCACCAACCGCAGCCGCACCCCGTTGCGCCCCGACAGAATGTACCAGGCAAAGAAAACCGCCGCCCCCAGATAATACAGCAGCAACGCCGCGCCCCCGCCGGCCACCCCAAGGCGGGGAAACGGCCCGACGCCGAAAATCAGCAGCGGCGACAGCGGCACCAGCACCACCACGCCAACACTGCTGACCGCGGCGGGCACCATCATGTTGCCGGTGCCGCGGATCACGCTGGTCAGCCCGTTCATCACCCACAGCAGGACCATGCCGGCGAACACCACGTTGGAATAGCGCAGCGCGAGCAACAGCGACGCCCCCTGCCCGCCCAGCGCCCGATACAATGATGGCCCGAACCCCAGCACCAGAACCGCAAAGATCGCGCCCAGGCCAGCCTCGATGACCAGCGCATGCAGCACCAGCGCATCCGCCTGGTCCTGCCGGTCAGCCCCCAGCGCACGCGCGATCGCCGACGAGATGCCGCCGCCAACCGCCCCGCCCGACATCATCTGCATCAGCATCACCACCGGAAACACCAGCGCCATCGCGGCCAGCGCATCGGTGCCCAGCCGCGACAGCCACCAGGTCTCCACCAGCCCGGTGCTCGCCTGCGCCACCATCACCACGATGTTGGGCGCCGACAACGCGACCAGCGTGGAAACGATCGGCCCACGCAGGAACAATTCCCGCCGCGACGGCCGCGCCACCCGCCCGCCCACATCATCGCGCATCACGCCGCCCCCATCGCATGGCCGTCCCGCCAAGGTTTCATGATGAAACCTGTTGCCGCCGCGCCTGTCACGGTTTAATTATGCAACCCAGTTCCGCGCAGGAGGCGCACATTGAAACGCACCAGCTTCGGCACCGCCCGCTGCCCGGTCGCCCGCTCGCTCGACGAGATCGGCGACTGGTGGACGCTGCTCATCGTGCGCGACGCGCTGCGCGGCTCCACCCGCTTCAGTGATTTCGAAACCGGCCTTGGCCTGGCAAAGAACATCCTCAGCGCCAGGCTGCGCAAAATGGTCGCCGACGGCATCCTGCAAACCCGCCCCTCGCCCGACCGCGCGGACCGGCACGAATATCACCTCACCGAAAAAGGCCGCGGCCTGCACATGGTGCTGGTGGCACTGCGCCAATGGAGCGAGGCCAATCTGTTCACCCAGGGCGAGCCGATCACCCGCATGCGCGACAAACGCACCGGCGCGCCGCCACGCCGGCTCGTGCTTCACGCCGCCGACAACACCCCCCTCGCCCCCGAGGACATCACCTTCCGCATGGAAAAATTCGCCGCCGATCCCCACGGTTGATCACCCCGCTCCGCCCGCTCCCTCTCACCGCCACAAACTTCTGGAAAACCCCCATGTCCCGATCCCCGCACATCATCTCGCGTGACCAGATGGCCGCCCTGGTCGAGCCGCGCACCCATCCCATCGATGCCTCGGTCCAGCGCCTGGCCTATGCGCTCGGCGATGCCACCGGCCTCACCCGCATCGGCATCCATTACACCGTCCTCGAGCCGGGCCAGACCTCAACCGTTGCGCACGTACACCATTTTTCCGACGAATTCCTGCTGGTCCTGCAGGGCCATCCGCGCCTGTCCCTGGACAGCGAAACCATCGATCTCGCACCCGGCGATTTCGTCGGCCTGCCCGCCAACGGACCATGCCACCTGCTGCACAACCCCACCCTCGAAAACGCCGTCTACATCGTCGGCGGCGACCGCGCGCCCCACGATGTCTGCGACTACCCGCGGATCGGCAGACGCGCCTACATCTATGAGGAGAACGGCCGCCGCAAGCGCGACATCATCCACCGCGCCGACCTCGACGAAAAATGATCCGTGCTCGGGCGGGGCGGCAGAAATCCCGGCCTCAGCCAGCCGGGGACCCGTGCCGCCGCGCGCGCACCGGGCAGCTCGTGCGCGAAAGATCGAAGAACAGCATCCCGATCACCGGCACGATCAGGACCAGCGACATCTGGATCAGCGCAGCGTCACCCCAGTCGAAACGTTCCTTGAGCAGCGCAAACACATAGCCTGACGCCGCCGCCGGCAGATACAGGCAACTGACCACGAGGCCCGACGCGCGCCCGGCGAGGTCCGCACGCACGCTGCGCTGCATCAGCGAATAATTATTGACGAACAAAAACCCGCTCGACGCGACACCTTCCAGCAGCGACAGGATATTCTGCCACATCGGCGATACCGCGACATTGAAGATCAGATACCCAACGACCCCCAAGGCGGCGAGCATGATGATGGTGATCCATTTCTGATTGGCCCGATCCGCGATATAGCCGCATAGGATGCCGCTCAGCGCGCCCACGCCGTACATGCTCGCCGCAACCCCGGCCTGCGCCGGCGAAAAATTCAGCGTCGTGCGCAAAAATGTCGGGTACAGGCCAAGATATCCATAGGTCGCGAGCCCCGCGCCGAACGCGGCGAGGCCGACGAGCAGCGTGTTGCGATGATACAGCGTCGGCGGGATATGCGATTCGTCGGCGATATCCTCATCCTGCGCGCGCTGCTCGGTGAAGCCGCGCGGAACCAGAAACCACAGCGCCAGAACCGCCGCGAGCCCGATCGCGCCATAGACATACATGGGAAAATGCCACCCGCCCCCCTGCGCGAGCAGCACCGTGCCCCATCGCGGCCCGATGAACGCCCCGACACCGTAGGCGACATTCAGCAGCCCGAGCGCCAGGGTGCGGTTGCGTGAAAAATACGCCCCGCAGGCGGTGAAAATGGCGGCGTTCTGAAACGCCTCGCCAACCCCCGACACCGCCCGATACGCCGCCATGTCATAAAAACCGACTGACAGGCAGGTCAGCAGCGTACACACGGAATAAATGATCACGCCAAGGATCGTGATGTTCTTCCGCGACATGCGGCCGAACAGAAAGCCCGACGGCACGCC
Organism: Acetobacteraceae bacterium; assembly: GCA_027323595.1. Classification (GTDB taxonomy): domain Bacteria; phylum Pseudomonadota; class Alphaproteobacteria; order Acetobacterales; family Acetobacteraceae; genus CAIVDX01. Next base: position 9,896 of record DAHWBL010000482.1, read on the forward strand.
GGCAACGCCAAGACCCAGCGTGAAGATCGTCGCCAGGAAGCCGCCCCGCGCGAGATCAAAGCCGTACTCATGCGCCACCGAGGGCAGCAGCACCGGAAACACACTGCGATCCATCGCATTGATGACATAGCTGCCGGCGATGAGCAGAAACGACGTGATCGCGATCGGGCGGGATAACCTGGCAAGAGACGGCATGCTGTCTGCTCCAACGAATATGGATTTTCTCCAACCCGACGCACCCCGCGCCCGATCCCGCCCTGCTCACCCGGTCATGTCGAAGCGATCCATGAGCCAATCGAGCATCAGTTCCTGCCCAAGCGTCGGATTGTCATGCTGACAATGATCCGCGCCGGTTTCCTCCTCGCTGGTCAGCCGCAAGGTCACGTCAAGACCATGCGATTTCGCATAGTCATGGACGGTGGAAACCTCCGACACGCCAAGCACGTCATGCCCGCCATGAATGATCAGATACGGGCAGCGCATATGCTCCAGCGCGCCGCTCAGCCTGAAGGGCGCCGCGATCTCGGCCGCCTGCGCCATCGAATCCGCACCGAACACCCATTTGATATGCTCGGCCAGCGCATGGTCATCGCCGCGCTCACGCCACCGCGCGCCGATATCCCAGATCGCCCCGTGCGAGATGCACGCCGCCAGGCGATGCTCGAAACTCGCCGCCCGCGCGGCATAGTAGCCACCAAGACTTGAGCCACAGACAGCGATCCGCGACATATCGACATCGCCGCGTGTCTGCAGATAATCGATGCACCGGCCGATCGGCACCTCGTAATCATGGCGGGTCACAACCTTGTGGCGACGCAACGTGCCGCCCTGTCCGGGACCATCGATCATCAGCACGCTCAAGCCGCGTTGCAGCGCGCCATGCGCCTGCATGAACCACATCTCATCCTTGATCGAATCCAACCCGCCCATGCAGATCAGCACCGGTTGCAGCGCCTCGGCCGATGGCGCGCGCACGAAATACGCGCACATCGGCACGCCGTTCTCGTACGGAATATCGATCACCTCTCCCGCCGGCGACAGATGCGCGATGAATTTCCTTGAACATTCCTCCATCAATTCGAACGTCGCCAGCCGCCGCGCATCATGCGCCGGCAGCCAGAACTCGGCATGTCGATAATAATTCGCCGCGCGCAGCCAGCAATTCTGCGCCGTGCGCACATGCCGCGCCCGCAACGCCTCGTCACCACGGCGATGGTTGCGCCGCGCCACCACCATCCACTCCGCATGCCAGCTTTCCAGGTCACCCGGGATCATCCGCGATGCCGCCTGGAAACATTCGCTCACCGCCCCGCCGCCCTCCTGGGTTTCGCCCAGACCGCGGCGAAACTGGTAGGACATCCATGGATGATCGGGCCAGTGCTGCCAGCCGAACGGCTCGTACCGGGGCGGCGCCCCCACCATGTCGGTCGCGTTGCGCGCAGTGCCCATCAGCCTGTTTCCGATCCCGCCAAACCCGTCATCCAACCGCCTGGGTTCTAGAGCAACATCGCGCAGACCGGAATCGGTCTGGGCGATAAAGTTGCTCGCTCCTCATATGGCTGGAGCGGTTTCACAGCGTCGATGCCGATGACGGTCAAGGTGAAACCGCTCTAGCCGCCAAAAAATTCGATATCCCGCGCATCGGGCACCCAGTCCGGATTGCCCCGCCAGGCCCTGATCCGCGGCGACATATCGGTGCCGTAGCGAACCCGAAACAGCAGCGTGCGCGTGGGGCCATTGACATATTCGTGCATCTCGCCGGCCGGATGCACCACGAAAGCACCCGGAACCACATCCACCGAACCCTGCGGGCTGTGCATCACCCCGCCACCCTCGACGCAATAATATATTTCGGTGGCGAACGGATGGCAGTGGTCCGGACTGATCTGCCCCGGCTCCCAGCAGGCGACGGTCACATCGCCATCGCCGATCCGGCCAAGGATTTTTTCGACATGGGTTTTCGGATCAAAAACCTGTTCGCGATGCAAATCAAAAAAGATCATTGCTGCTCCCACATCTCATCAATGGAAACAGATCACATTCCCCAGGCAGGCGCAATCCGCAAGCCGCGCCTAAAAAATCGCCTCACCCCTCCGCCTTCTCCGCCCCCGTATACAGATCCGGCCAGCGCTGGCGCACCAGCTCGCCATCCGCGGCATGCGCGTAACACGTATCCACCAGCCCGCGCCCCGAACTGGGCGTGCCGAAACTGCGTTTCAGCGGCGAGATCGTCTGAAACGCCACCGTCGCCATCTGCTGGATCAGCTCGCGCAGATGCACGCACCCCGCCGGCCCCGCCACCCGCCCGGCCGCCTCGCGCAGGAACCCCCGCCCGATGCGCAACCCCGCCAGCCGCTCGAAATTCGGCGCGATCTGCGGACAGATGCCATAGGGCGTGTCATCCATCGCCGCCTCCACCGCCAGAATCTCGAAATCCATATTCACGGTCCAGCGCATCGCCATGCCGTGCACATGCTGCCCGGCGGCAAGCGTGCCGCCGGCGTTCAAGGAAAAATCATAGGACTTCGTATCGACCAGATTCGCCTCGATATCGAAATTCCCGTCCTCGCGCCGATACCCCACCAGCGTGATCCGACGTGTATGAACCGGCGCGCGCGGCTCGGCATCAGCAAGCGGCATTTTCAGTCCTCACAGCCTTCATCGCGTAAAAACGCGGCCAGATCATCAACATTGGTGTCGCGGCTGGTGAACGCCGCACCGATCCCGCGCAGCAGCACCAGCGTGATCGCCCCGTCGCGCGTCTTCTTGTCGCGCCGCATGTGCCCGATCAGCGTGCGCGCCGACAGCACCCGGCCCAGCGCGCGCATGTCCGCGCCCAGCCCGCAGGCGCGCAGATGCGCCTCGATCCGCGCGGCATCGCCCCTGCCGCACAGCCCCAGCCGCGCCGACAGCCGCGCCGCCAGCGCACACCCGATCGCCACCGCCTCGCCATGCAGCAGCGTGCCGTCAAAGCCGAACTCCGCCTCCAGCGCATGGCCGAACGTGTGCCCCAAGTTCAACAGCGCGCGCCCGCCATCGGGCTTTTCCTCGCGCTCATCGTCGCCCACCACCGCGGCCTTGAAGGCGCAGGTGCGCAGCACCGCCTCTGCCTGCGCGCCCGCGTCGCCGGCCAGCAGCGCCGGCCCATGCGCCTCGCACCAGGCGAACAGATCGGCATCCCCGATCAGGCCGGATTTCACGATCTCGCCGTAGCCGGCGGCCAACTCGCGGCCCGGCAGGCTCGCCAGCGTATCGGTGTCGGCCAGCACCGCGATCGGCTGGTGAAACGCGCCGACCAGGTTTTTGCCCTGCGTCGCGTTCACCCCGGTCTTGCCGCCCACCGAGGAATCCACCTGCGCCAGCAGGGTCGTGGGCACCTGCACGAACGGCAGCCCGCGCAGCACCGACGCCGCGGTGAACCCGGCCAGATCGCCCACCACGCCGCCGCCGAGCGCGATGATCGCGGTGCGCCGCTCCGGCCGCAGCGCCAGCACCCGCTCCACCAGATCGACAAACCCCGCCAGCGACTTGGACGCCTCGCCAGGTGCGACCACCAGTTCGTCAACCGCCACCCCGGTTCGCGCCAGCCCCGCCCGCAGGGTCGGCAGATGCAACGCCGCGACATTGGCGTCGCTGATCACGATCGCGCGGGCCTGCGGCAGCACCGGGCCCACCAGCGCGCCGGCGCGGCCCAGCAGCCCCTGCCCGACGATCACCTCATAGGGCGCGCGCCCCACCGCGACGGCCAATCGCCGCGGCGGCTGATACTGCGCGAGCGCCGCGCCAAGCCTGTCGGTCATCACCTCTGGGGTATCCTCCGTGCAATCGACGATGATATCGGCCTGCGCATAGACCGGGTCGCGCACCCGCGCGAGCCCCCGCAGAATCGCCTCGGGGTCGCCCCGGTTCAGCAGCGGCCGATGCGACCGCCCGGCCACCCGGCGCAGCAACAGCTCGGGGGACGCGCGCAGCCACACGCTCACCGCCCGCCGGCGCACCAGCGCGCGGGTCTGCGGGTCCATCCAGGCACCACCGCCGGTGGCCAGCACGATCGGCGGGCCGGCCAGCAGCCGCGCGATCACCCGGCGCTCCCCATCGCGAAATTCCGGCTCGCCGAAGCGGTCGAAAATCTCCGCCACCGAACACCCCGCGGCGGCCTCGATCTCGGCATCCGCGTCATGGAAGGGCAGCCCGAGCCTGGCCGCCAGCCGCCGCCCCAGCGCGGTCTTGCCCGCCCCCATCAGCCCGACCAGCACGACCGCGCGCCCCATCGGCGCGCCTCCGCCCTGGCCCTGCGCCGCCGCCGGCGCTATTGCTGCATCATCGGTCACTGCGCTGTTGCACCCCATGGGCGCGAAGGCTAGCACACCGCGCTTTCAAAGGACCAAGAGGCGTATGGGACGTATCCTGCTCGTGCTGTTCGTGCTGCTACTGCTCATAGCCGGGCTTGGCGTGCTGGGGCTTGGCATGTTCGCGCGCCCGCCGCACCCCGAAACCGTCACCCACGTCATCCCCGCCGACAAGCTGCCGGCACACTGACCCATGGCGACGGCGGACCGCCACATCGAGGCGTTCCTGGAGATGCTGGCCGCCGAACGCGGCGCGGCGCGCAACACCTTGATCGCCTACCAGGCCGACCTCGATGATTTCGCCGCCCACGCCGCCGCCGCCGGCCACCCCCCCGCCGGCGCCGACGCGGCGCTGCTGCGTGCCTATCTCGCCCCGCTCGCGGATGCCGGCCTGTCCGCCCGCACCGCCGCGCGCCGCCTGTCCAGCCTGCGCCAGTTCCATCGCTTCCTGGTGCGCGAGGCCATCCGCCCCGACGACCCCACCGGCGCGCTCGACAGCCCCCGCCTGCCGCGCCGGCTGCCGCGCCACCTGACCGAGGCGGACGTCACCGCCCTGCTCGCCGCCG
>DAHWBL010000491.1 GCA_027323595.1 Acetobacteraceae bacterium
GACGCTGGAGCGGGTGTGCGGTGAGATTGGCTATCCGCAAACGATCCGGGTTGACCAGGGCTCCGAGTTCATCAGCCGAGACCTCGATCTGTGGGCCTATGCGCATGGGGTGACACTGGACTTCTCCCGGCCCGGCAAACCCACGGATAACGCGTTCATTGAAGCCTTCAATGGCCGCTTCCGAGCGGAGTGCCTGAACGCCCACTGGTTCATGACCCTTGCCGACGCGGGGGAAAAGTTGGAGGCTTGGCGCAGAGACGACAACGAGGTTCGCCCGCATGGGGCGATCGGCAATAAGGTGCCAATCTCGCTGCAAATTCCCGGTGGCGCACCCAGCCCGTCACCGTGAAATCAGGCCGGAAACTCTACCCTCCGGCGATCCAATGTTTGGGGGCAGATCAGTCGATTCGGCTCACTTCGTTGTGTCTAACGCGGCGGGCGCGTGTTCGCGATGGACGATCGTGGAAGGTGCGCCGGCGACTTCTTTAACGAGGTCGAAATTGAACTTGATCCGGGAAAATGGCGCGTTGAGGCCGGCCTTGTGAATTTCGGCGGCATCGCCAAACCTTTCCACGACCGGAATCAGATCGTCACGTGTCCCGAACGCAAAATCGTCGTGCAGGTACTTGTCGCCGTCGATGTTGATTTGCGTGGTGAGCTTCCGATAGCCGGGCGCTTCGACGAAGAAGTGGACGTGCGCTGGACGCATCGCATGGCGCCCCATGCTGTGCATCAGTCCCTCGGAACTGCTGCCTGGGGGGCAACCGTAGCCGCTGGGCATGATTGTTCTGAATCGATAACGACCTTCGGCATCCGTCTCGATCTTGCGACGCAAGTTAAACGGCGATTGCGGCGGCCCGAAGAAGGAATAGTTGCCCATCCTGTCGGCGTGCCAGACCTCGATGGTGGCATGAGGCACGGCGGCGCCGCTGAGATCGCAAACCTGGCCCTCCATGAACAGCACTTCGCCATCATCGGTACCGTCGTCCAGCCGCGCCTCGTACTTGCTGACCGGCGCGCCCGCCACGTAAAGCGGACCTTCGATGGCGCGCGGCGTGCCTCCAGCGAGGCCGGCGAGACGCTCGGCTTCGTCAAGGCGCATATCCAGAAAGCGCTCAAGACCGATGCCGGGCACAATCAACCCGTATTCCGGTGCCGCCTTCGTCAGGTAGGCTACGGCCGCCCAGACTTCATCCATCGAAATGTCGAGATCATCGATGGCGACAAACAGATCGTTGAGCAGCCGGGCCATGACGGTTTTCAGGCGCGGATTGCCCCCGGGCAAATCAAGGCCGGCCGCCGTGTCGGCGAGTTGGCGGATTTCGTCCTTGGAAATGAGATTGGCTGGCATCGGGATTTCCTCCGGTTGGCTTTCTTTGTGTGGCTTTCAGGTATCGTCGTCACGAATGGACGATGGATGTCGGCACAGCGCGCTCACCGAGATATCCATGAACGGAAACAGCGGCAGGGTGGACAAAATGTCGTGCAGTTCGTCAGCTCCGCTCACGTCGAAGATGCTGACGTTCGAATAGTGCCCGGCGACTCGCCAGAGGTGACGCCATTTTCCCTGACGTTGCAATTCCTGAGCGCGTTCGCGCTCGATTTTTTTGAGCGCATCCGCCTTGTCGGGTGGCATATCGTGGGGCAGGCGCACGTCCATCCGAACATGGAAGAGCATGGTCACGCCCCCGCTTTCAATGTGGAGGTCGCGCGCATCGGGTGATCGTCGCGGTCACGGCGGAATCGATTCAGCTTTGCTTCGTCGAGTTCGATCCCCAGACCAGGCCCGGTCGGAATCGCGAGGCTGAACTCGGCGTAGTCGAGCGGTTTGACCAGAAGCTCCTCGGTCAGCAACAGGGGGCCGAACAGTTCGGTCCCCCATTCCAGATGAGGGAAGGTCGCGAACAGATGTGCCGAGGCGACACTGCCGATCGCGCCTTCAAGCATGGTGCCGCCATACAGGCCGATGCCGGCGGCATCGGCGATCGTGGCCACGCGACCGCCCGCGAACAGGCCGCCCGATTGCGAGATTTTCACCGCGAACACGTCAGCCGCGGCATGGCTTGCATAGTCGAAGGCGGTCTGGGGTCCGTACAGCGCCTCGTCCGCCATGATGGGCATTGTGCTGTTCGCCGCCAGTCGCGCCATGCCGCTCCGATTGGCCTGCGCGATCGGCTGCTCCACGAGGTCGACGCCGGCGGTTTGCAGTTCCGCGATCGCCCGTGCGGCGACGGCCTCGCTCCAGGCTTGATTGACATCGACCCTGACGCTGGCCCGATCGCCGAGCGCGCGCTTGATCGCCGCCACATGCGCGATATCGGCGCCGACTTCATTGCGCCCGATCTTGAGCTTGAAGATATTATGCCGACGCCGTGACAGCATTTCCTCTGCCTCGGCGATGTCGCGCGCGGTGTCGCCGCTGGCCAACGTCCACGCGACCGGCAGCCGATCGCGAACACGACCGCCCAGCAACTCGGCAACCGACAATCCCCTGCGCTTGCCAAGGGCGTCGAGCAGCGCCGTCTCAACCGCGCATTTGGCGAAGTGATTGTCTCGCACGGCCTTGCCGATCGTGGTCATCAGCATGGCAATTCTGTCTGGATCACCGTTCAGCAGGTGCGGAGTGAAGTAGGTGTCGATCGCGAGCTTCATGCTCTCGGGGCTTTCAGCCCCATAGGCCAGCCCGCCGATGGTGGTACCTTCGCCAAGGCCCACGATGCCGTCCGACGCATGGATCCGCACCAGCATCAGGGTCTGGGCGTTCATCGTGGTCATCGCCAGCCGGTGCGGACGGATGGTCGGCAAATCAACCAAAAAGGTTTCGACCCGCTCGATGCGAGGAGGCTTGGCCATAGGCGACGTCTCATCCCTGAAATCGGGCAAAACCTAACGGAATGACGGGCTGGCGAATAACATCAATTGGGTCTATTTTCATGCTCTAAAGGTATGGATTATGAATCTCCAACGTATCCGATATTTCGCGATGGTGGTGGCCGAGGGGAGTTTCAGCCGCGCGGCGGAGAAGCTGCATATGTCGCAGCCTCCGCTCAGCCGTCAGATCCAGCAACTGGAAGACGAAATCGGAGCACAGTTGCTGCATCGCGGGCGACCGCTGACCCTGACGGAGGCGGGGCGCTATTTCTACGAACAGACCAGGCAAATATTGACCCGCATGGAAGACATTCGCTCGATGACCCGCAAGATCGCGCGTGGCAGCATCAGGCAATTCAACATCGGTTTCGTCGCCTCCACTTTATATGACTCGCTGCCTGAATTGATCCGACGCTTTCGTCTGGTCGCCAGCGAGATTGAGGTGGCCCTTCTGGAAATGACGACGCTTGAACAGATGGCCGCGCTCAAGGATGGCCGCATCGATGTTGGTTTCGGCCGACTGCGCTTCGACGATCCGGCGATCACGAGGGTCGTCATGCGAGAAGAACCCATCGTCGTCGCCCTGCCTCAAGGCCACCCATCGGCGGGACGGTCCGCTGCGCTGACCCTTCGTGAACTCATCCACGAACAGCTGATCATCTACCCGAGCGCCCCGCGGCCGAGTTATGCGGACCAGGTTCTTGCCTTTTATCGCGACAACGGCATGGAGCCGCAGGTCGCGTTCGAGGTGCGCGAATTGCAAACGGCACTGGGATTGGTCGCCGCGGCGGCGGGAATCTGTCTCGTGCCGCAATCGGTCCGAAAATTGGCGCGTGGGGACATCGTTTTCGTCGACATGAACGAGCCCAGGCTGACCAGTCCCGTCATCATGAGTTTTCGAACCAACGATGCATCCGTGCCGCTCGCCAACATCCGTTCACTGGTAAGCGAATTCGACAATTGGACGGCGCTCCCCGTGCCCGAATAACGACATATCAGGTTGAACACTCAGGGTTGCCGCGCGCCATGCACGACATCGACGATCGCCCTCACAGCTTTGGCGGCTTCACCAGCCCCATCCGGTGGAGTGACTGGGCGAACGCCGACAGCCGTTCTTCGCGATAGGCGTCAAGGTCCACACCTTCGTAATCGAGGAAGCCCTTGCCGGTTTTCATGCCGATCCGGCCTTCGTGCATGTTGCGTTCGATGATCGAGGGTGAGCTGTAGCGCGTGTCGCCCAACGCCTCGGTCAGATATTTCGACGTGTGGTACAGGATATCCCCGCCGCCCCAGTCGATGAACTCCAGCATCCCGAGCACCGCGAAGCGGAAGCCGAAGCCGTACTTCACCGCCTTCTCGACATCCTCGACACTCGCCACACCATCTTCGACGATGCGCGCGGCCTCGTTCATCACGATTCCCTGCATTCGCGGCACGATGTAGCCAGGCGTGGCCGCGCAGATCACCGGCACCTTGCCGACACCGTCGAGCAGCGCCTTCAGCCGTGCGGTGGTCGACGGCGCGGTCAGCCGGCCTGGCGAGAGTTCCACCAGCGGCACCAGAAATGCCGGGTTGAGCCAATGCGCATTGAGGAATCGCCCTGGGTGCTCCACGGCATCGGCCATGTCATCGACGAGAATGCTTGATGTCGTCGAGGCGATGATCGGCTCTGGTCCGGCAAGGCGGGACACCTCGGCCAGCGCTGTGCGTTTGAGCGCGAGGATCTCCGGCAGCCCCTCCATGATCAGGCCCGCGGCGGCGAACACCGGACCGGCCTGCCCGTGCGGCGCGACGCTCACCCGTGTGGCGATGATCGGCGCGTCCTGTTCGCGCAGCAGACCGATGCGCACCAAAATGCCGAGGGTGGAGCGCACTTCGTCCATTGCCTCGGCCGCCACCTTTTGGAACTCCTGGGGTGTGCGCGGCTTGAAATCGACCATCGTCACGTCGTGGCCGGCGAAGGCGAACACCACGGCGATGCCGCGCCCCATGCGCCCGGCGCCCAGGGTGGCGATCTTCATCATGGGCTGAAGCCTTCCACCAGCAGACCTTGCAGTGCGGCGATATCGAGCCGGCCGAGGCCGAGCGAGGGCAGGCCGCGGCCGGTGGTTTTGAAATCCTCACCGACGATCGCCGAGCCGATCGCCAGGAAGCCGCGCACCAGCGGCGCAGGGGCGTCGATCAAACTGGCGACGGAGTCGAGCAACGACAATCCCATCCGCGTGTCCTCCAGCATGTAGCGGTGGTGCATGAGATCGATCCGTTCGCGCCAATCTCCTGAGTCCGTCAGCGTGTCGTGCGCCGCACGGCCATACATCCACAGATCACCTTCATGCGCATAATGATCAGCCAACGGGAAATGCGGCGCGCCGTAGCCTAGCCGTTCACGCAGCTCGATCCGCTCGCGATCGAGCTGGTCTGTCACACGCCGGATCGACGGCTGTGTGCCCTCCTTGTGGATGTCCCATGCGTCGAAATGCTCGATTGGACCAGCGTTCATCATGATCAACGGCGGATGGATGATCGGGCCCGCGTTCATCAGCGCGCCTGACAGCGCATCGCCGCACGGTTCGATCACGCCGGGGAATGCCTGGCTGATCACCGCCAGCGCATGAGCGGCGCGGCGTTGCGGAAACACACCGGTTGGAAGGCGAGCGCCGCGGCCGGAAATACGCACGCTGTAGGGGCCCTGCTTGCGGGCAAGCCAGGGCAGGGTACCGGTCTCGGCCACGGCGATCTCGGCATGGTTGCCGACGTCCCAGGCGGCCTTGGCGATCACGTAGGACCCGAAGGTGCCGGGCGGCAGGTACACGACCTGGCCATCGCGCAGATGCGGCGCCAGCAGTGATCCGATATCGGCCTGCGCGAACGCCGGCGCCGGGCAGAGGATCAAATCCACCCCGTGCACGGCTTCGGCGATCGATGCGCTCACGCGGGACAGACGCGCCACGCGCGAACCGTGCTGGCCATCGATGACGGTGATCGTGCCGCCATGATCGAGATGCGCCTGCACCGTGGCACCGTCGCGGCGCCACAGGCTGACCTCGTGACCCGCCAGGGTCAGATCACCGGCCGCGGCGAATGAGCCGTTGCCGCCCCCCAGAACGGCTATGCGCATCGTGGGGCCGCTTGGTGCATGGTGTTTGTCATCAGTGTCATCCCTGTGCATGGGTTGGCGGTGTTGTTTGCGATGGGCCGGTGCCCCGGTGCCCTCAGTGGGAACCCAGATAGGCGCTGATCAGGCGTGGATCGTTAATCAGGCTTTCGGCCGGACCGGATTGCACCACCTCGCCGGTCTCCAGCACGTAGCCGACATCGGCGGTCTCCAGGGCGGCGCGGGCATTTTGCTCAACCAGCAGGATCGACACGCCGAGTTCGCGCAACGAGGCGATGGTGGTGAATATCTCGCGAACGATCAGCGGTGCGAGACCGAGGCTAGGTTCATCGAGGATCAGCAGTTTCGGTTTCGCCATCAGCGCGCGGCCCAGTGCGAGCATCTGCCGCTCCCCACCAGACAAGGTTCCGGCCGCCTGCGTGCTGCGCTCCCGCAGGCGGGGGAAGCGGCGGTAGACGTCGTGCATGTCGGCCTGCAGATCGTGGCGGTCGCGCCTGGAGTAGGCACCCAGGATGAGATTGTCGCGCACCGACATTTCCGCGAACAGCTCACGGGTTTCAGGCACCAGGCACAGTCCGCGCTCGACCCGCCCTTCGACATCGAGGTCGGCGAGATCGGTGCCTTCGAAGGTAATCCGGCCCCGCAACGGCAGCAGCCCCATGGTGGCCAGCATCAGCGTGGTTTTGACCGCGCCGTTTGGGCCAATCACGCTGACGATCTGGCCGGGCTGCACCTCCAGCGATACGTCACGCACCGCATCAACCTTGCCGTAGGAGACGCTGACATTCTCGATCGTCAGCATCGCGCTCATGCGATGCTGCCCAGATAGGCTTCCTGCACGCGCGGATCGGCGCGGATCGCCGCTGGTGCGTCCTCGCAGAGTTTCGAGCCGAAATCCATCACCACGATGCGGTCGACCAGACCCATGACGAACTCCATGTCATGTTCGACCAGCAGGATGGTCAGATGCTCGTCACGCAGCGCGATCAACAATTCTGCCATCCGCAACTTCTCCTGACGCCGCAATCCGGCGGCGGGTTCGTCGAGCACGAGCAACAGCGGATCGGCGGCGAGTGCGCGGGCGATTTCGAGGAGACGCTGTTTTCCCAACGGCAGATTGCCGGCGAGCATGAACGGGTCATCGGACAGACCGACGCGCGCGAGCTGGCGCAGCGCCTCGGCATGCGCGCTCGCTTCCTCCACGCGGTCCAGCCGCAGCGCGCCGCGCAGCAATCCGGCGTGAAGACGCGGATGCGCGCCGAGCAGAACGTTGTCGAGCAGGGTCATGCGCGGGCGCAGCTTCACATGCTGAAAGGTGCGCGCGATGCCCGCGCGCGCGATATGCGACTGGCTCTGACCGCAGATACCTTGCCCGGCGAAAGTGATCTGCCCCTGACCGACCCGAAGCGCGCCGGTAAGAAGATTGAACATGGTACTTTTGCCCGCGCCGTTCGGCCCGATCAGGCCGAGAATCTCGCCGGCATTCACCTCGAAGCTGACATGGTTGACCGCGATCAGCCCGCCAAAGCGGCGTTCGACATCCTGCACTATCAGCAAGGGATATCCAGGAGCGGGCTGCGCGCGCACCGGTAGTTTTGCGATGGTGCCCGGCGCGACATGCCGCAGCTGCGGCATGAACCGCGCAACGAAGGGCACGATGCCGCGCGGGGCACGCTGGAGGAACAAAATGAACAGGGTGGAGAACACCACAATCTCCAACTCGCCCGATGCTCCCTTGGTGATCAGCGGCAAATAGTCCTGAATCCCGTTCTTCAGAAGCGTGACGAGTGCTGCGCCCAGCACGCCGCCGATCGGGCTGCCCGAGCCTCCGACCATCGCCATCATCAGGTACTCGATGCCCATCTCGGCGCCGAACGGCGATGGGCTGATGAAGGTGCTGAGATGCGCATAGAGCCAGCCCGACAGGGAGGCGAGAAATGCGGCGATGACGAAGGCGGCGAGTTTGACGCGGAAGGCGTTGATGCCAAGACTTTCGACCAGGATTTTGCCGCCACGCAGCGCGCGCAACGCGCGGCCCATGCGAGAATTGAGAAGATTGTACGACAGCACAAGGCATACAACGACGATTGCCCAGATCAGATAATAGATCTGCGCGCTGCCGGAGAGTTTCAGCGACCCGATCGGGATCGGCGGGATCGCCGCGATGCCGTTGAAATTGCCCAGCGTTGGGATGTTGCCGAACAGAAAATAGATCGCGAGCCCCCAGGCGATGGTGCTCAGCGACAGGAAATGGCCGCGCAACCGCAGGGTGATCAAGCCCAGAAACGCGGCGACCGAGCAGGTCAGAACCACCGCGAGGCACAGGCCCAGCCATGGCGAATAGCCGCTCACCGCAGAGACCCACGCGCTCGAATAGGCGGCGATGCCCACGAAGGCCGCCTGGCCGAACGAGATAATGCCGCCGATGCCAGTCAGCAATGCGAGGCCGATCGCCACCAGCGCGTAGACGCCGATATAGTTGAGCAGCGTGACACTGAACGAACTGACCAGAAAAGGCGCGGCGGCAAGACACAGAACGGCGACGAGGGCGGCAAGGCGAAGTCGGGCGAGCGTCATTCCTCGACCTCTTCATCGATCTGTTTCGAGGCAAATGAGCGCCACAGCAGAATCGGGATCAGCGTTGCGAACACGATCACATCCTTGAGCGCGCTGTCCTGGAAGGAGGCAAAGCTCTCAAGCAGCCCCACAAAGAGTGCGCCGATGGCGGAGCCGGGATAGCTGATCAGGCCGCCAACGATGGCGCCGACGAAGGCCTTGAGCCCGATAAGAAAGCCGGAATCGTAGAAGATCGTGTTCACCGGAGCGATCAGAACGCCAGACACTCCGGCCATCACCGAGCCGAGCAGATAGGCGATGGTGCCGCTGCGCGCCGGACGGATTCCCATCAGCCGCGCACCGGTTCGATTCACTGCTGTTGCCCGCAGGGATTTTCCCATCACCGTGAAGTCGAAGAACAGAAACAGCAGCAGGCTGAAGGCGATCGCCGCCAGCACGATCAGCAACGACTGGCCGGGGATGGGAATCCCGGCGATGTCGGTTGCGAACGAGGTCAGCGGTTCGGTGCGCACGCCTTCGGGGCCGAAGAAGATCAGCCCCAGACCGACCAGGGCGAAATGGAGCGCCACCGCGACCACCAGCAGCAGCAGCACCGAGCCGCTGGCGATGGGGCGGAACACGATCCTGTCCAGCAACGGCGCGATCGGCATGATCAGCGCGAGGGCGAGCAGGATTCGCACCGGTTCGTAGGCGGCGAACGGGATCGCGGCCCACACCGCGCCGACCACCGCGAGCGGCAGCAGCAGATAAATCAGCGCTGCTCTCGGTAGCTGGCGCAGGCGCCTGGTGCGTGCGAGCGATCCGGCTTCGGTGAGAAAAGCCAGGATCGCCAATGCGGCAACCAGCCCGAGCGTGCCAGGCATCTTTTTCGAATCGATCGCCGCCAAGGTCAGCGCGGTGAAGGCGGCGATGTCACCGAACGGGATAAAGATGACGCGGGTGACGGTGAAGATCAGCACCGTGCCGATCGCCACGAGCGCATAGATCGCGCCGGTGGCGATGCCGTCGACCGCCAGGAAGCCGGCTATCGTGCCGTCCACGGCGCGCCACTCCCTTTGCCGCACATGGTCGCAGCGCGTGGATCAGGGCGCATAGGTCCATTTTCCGTCCACCAGACGCACGATCACCACAGCGCGGTCATCAACGCCGTAATTCTGGCCGCGGGTGAAATTGTACACGCCCTGGGTTCCGGCGAGCTCGTGGATTTTGAAAATCGCGTCGTCCAGTGCTGCGTGGAACGCAGGCGTGCCGGGTTTGGCGACCTGCAATGCCTGCTTGGCCGCGGTGAGCAGGATCAGCCAGCCATCGAAGGAATAGGCGGAGAAGCCGTCCGATGTCGGCGCGCCGTTGGCCTTCAGATAGGCCTCGCGAAAGGCCAGCGAGATCTTCCTGGCGTAATGGTCGTCGGGCAACTGCTCGGCGACAATGACCGGCCCGGTAGAGACCTGAATGCCCTCGACCGCCTTGCCGCCGACGCGGATGAAGTCCTGATTGACCAGCGAGGCCGGGCCATAGGCGCTGCCGTGAAAGCCCAGCGGCGCGAGGTTCAGCAAGGGCAGCGCACCCTGGGTGCCGGAGCCGCCGATCAGGATTGCCTGCGGGTGGGTGGCCATGATCTTCAACGCCTGGCCGGTTACCGAACTGTCGCTGCGGGTGTAGCGCTCATTGGTCAGGATGGTCAGGCCGCCTTCGGCTTCGGCCGCCTTGGCGCCGGCGTAGACCAGGTCGCCCCAGGCGTCGGAGAAGCCGATATAGGCGACCTTTTCCATGTGATCACGCTTCATCCGGTCGGCGACCACCTTGACCAGCAGAGATGCCGGCTGTGGCACCGCGACCATCCATTGTTCGGGCGTTGTGCCCGCGATCGGAACCGGCGACAGGGCGATCATCGGCACCTTCAGTTCGGTGGCGACCTGGGCCATCGCGATCGTTGCCGGCGCGGTGGCGGAGCCGATCAGCACATCGACATGATTTTCCTCGATCAGCTTGCGCGCATCGCGACTGGCCGCGGACGGGTCCGAGGTGTCATCGAGTTGGATGATGGTGAGCTTCTCGCCGCCGATTTCGCTTTTGTAGGCGAGGGCCGCCGCCATGCCGCGCGCATAGGGAATGCCCAGCGACGAGCCGTTGCCGCTCAGCGAGGTGACGAAGCCGACGGTGATGTCGGCGCTGGCGGGGGCCGCACAGAGGGCACCGAACACCAGCAGCGAGGCGGTGGCCAGCGCGGCCCGGGTGCGGCCGGACGGACAGGTCGGCGGTGGGGGGAGCAAGGGGGCCATGGGGCAGATGTCTCCGGGATGGGGCTGACGGCTGGCGGAAGAAAGGCACCACAAAGAAGGCGAAACTTCCAGCGAAAAATGCAGTGACTGCAAGAAATATGCGACTCATGGATTGTTATGACTAGCTCGTGCGTATTTGATGCTTGCATTTTGTACATCTGCATCAAATACCGCCATATCACTCTGCGCCGCAGGACCTCAGGGCAATAAAACTGCAGGACGCTCGATATTTCACTGGAAACATCGAGCGTTTTGCGCCAGCATTTGTCCCGCGGTCCCTCCCGGCCGCGTCACCGCCGGCTTCACCGCCAGTCCGACCCTTGATGAACGCGGCCAGGATGCAGATGTCCCCAGCGCTCCACCCGATCGATGCAACCCAGGCAGGGCCGGATCAGACCGGACCGGATCAGACTGGGCCGGATCAGACCGGGCCGGATCAGACTGGGCCGGACGGTGCCCATCTGGTCGCGCGCCTTACCCTGGGGGCAGCCGACGGGCCGCGGGTGGTGGTGAAGGATGTGATCGACATCGCCGGCTTTCCCACCTGCGCCGGCTCACCGTCACTGGCCGACGCCGCTGCGGCCACACGCCATGCCGACGTGGTGCAGGCCCTGCTAGATGGTGGCGCACGCATCGTCGGCAAGGCCAACATGCATGAACTCGCCTTCGGCGTGACCGGCGTCAATAACTGGACCGGCACGCCGACCAACCCGTTTTATCCTGAATTCGTCCCCGGTGGCTCATCCAGCGGCTCCGCGACCGCGGTGGCCGCGGGACTCGCAGATTTCGCGGTGGGTACCGACACTGGAGGGTCGATCCGCGTGCCGGCCGCCTGTTGCGGTGTCGTTGGATTGAAGCCGACCTATGGTCGGCTCAGCCGGGCCGGCCTGACCCCGGCGACCAGCTCGCTCGATTGCGTCGGCCCGCTCGCCGCCGATATGGCCTGGCTGGTGCGGGCGATGGCGATTCTGGAGCCAGGTTTCAGCCCGCCCGCGCTGGCCGCCGCCCCGCGGGTCGGCCTTGTTGAGACCGATGCGAGCGCCGACATGTCCGACGCCGTCAGCGCCGCCCTGCGCGAGGCTGGCGCCGAGGTTCGGGCGGTCGAGCTGCCTGGCCTGCAGTCCGCGTTCGATGCCGGCATGGTCATCATGAACGCCGAGATGTTCGAGGCGTTCGCTCACCTGCTGGCAACCAACCGGCTTGGTGCCGACATCGCGCTTCGCCTGCAGCGCGCGTCGAGCATCGACGCCGCCGCCCGCGACGCCGCCGAGGCGGTGCGCGCACGCTTCACCGCCGAGCTCGATCGTCTACTGGAAACGGTCGACGCGCTGGCGCTGCCGACCCTCCCCGACGGTCCGGTGCCGCTGCGCGCTGGTGGCGATGCCGCCGCGGCACTGGCGATGACCCGGCTGGTGCGCCCCTTCAACCTCACCGGCCATCCCGCCATCGCGCTGCCGCTGCGCCCGTTGGCCGGTGTGCCCGCCAGCCTGCAACTGGTCGGCCACAAGGGTGACGACGCGGCACTGTGCGCGATCGCCGCCTTCATCGAGGCGCGCGCGCCGTCCGTTCTGACTGCCCACGCCGCCGACCCGCAAGGAGCTGACGCATGAGCCAGATCGCCGTCGCCTTCCGCCCCGATCGGGCGCCGCTCACCACAACCAGCAGCGGCCTTGCCGCCCTGCTCGCCGACATCCACGCGCGACACAGCGAATTTGTCC
>DAHWBL010000497.1 GCA_027323595.1 Acetobacteraceae bacterium
CGGTGCGATGCAGTTCAAGCGTGGCTGCATAGAGCGGACTCAGAATGCAGTCGAGTTCGTCGATGAGGTTCGGCGGTAATTCTGTCGGTGTGAAAGGCTGCCAGTTGATTGCACCGGCCAGGTGGTCGAATTGAGGGCGCATGAAGGGCCTGCCGTGAGTTGGAGTCCTATATATGATAACGTCTGTTTCATGCATTGGCTGTCCCGAAAACGATCCGTTCCAGGACGGCTCCCGGCAGTGGTCGGGAATTAGCGGCTTTTTGGGGCCGGAATCCTATCCGTAAATGGGCCGCTTGCATCTACCCGATTTACGGCAAGGCGGATATCATATTACGATGCGTGTTCTGAAAGAAAGAAAGTCACCCGATGCAGGGAGTGATTGCCGGAATTCTGGGCTGTATCTTTGGCGTCATTGGGGTATTCGCCATTGGATTCGTCTTTGTCCCTTTGGCGGCGGCTTGCGCTGTCGTTGGGCTTATTAGAGGTATCAGTGGAAAGAGTGCGGCCGGCATCGGGACATCCCTGGTAGCGGGAGTGCTTAGTGTCTTTGGGTTCGTTACCTCTCCCTCTCTTTGGTTGCTTACCGCTGGCGTTTTAGTCGCATCGCATCTTCCCCCGCCTGCAACCACAGCCCAGCGCGCAACATCCATGCCGTCCCCGATACAGACCCCGACACCAATGTCGCGGGCCGCACCGTCTAGTGCAAATCCGCAGTTGATCTTTTGCCTGGGTGCTTCGCACATGGGTTGTTATGAGGGTATCGACACGAGCGGGAGGTCACCTCAGGCACTATACGAGGCGGCGGTTGAAGCCTTGCGCGAAGCAGCGACGCCGGCGCAGCAAGAATTGGCCCGCAGAGCCATGAAGGATGCATTTAATCCGGCTGTGTCTGACCAACGAGCGGTAGTTTGTAATCAGGCCGGCGGCGGCCCCGAGCAGTTCCAACGATGCATGAATGAACTCGGCTCAACGGCGGGTCTGAAAATGACTGTTTCATGCCAACAGAATCTCTCAGATGGCAGGATGCTCATTGACGGGCGGATGCTGCCCACGGGCACTCGTTACAACGTGCTCCACTATCGTCCGGAGCTTGCGAATGAAGGCGGATGGACCCGCGGTGAATGTGAGATCATTGTTGCATAATGACTGATACCCTAATATTTATCAGTCAGTCGTTTGGGAGTTTTTTTGATGGCTACCTCAAAGCGAGTCGGACGCACGGCTGGTAAGCTGCTTAGCACGTCAAAATCCAAGGCGGTTAGATCAGTCGCCGGGTCAGCTTTACGACAGGAGCGTAAGGTAACGCCAAAGCCAAAGCGGAAAAGATAGCGGCCAAGGCTGCCCCCCAAGAAGGGCGTCTGCATACCACCAAATATGATAATTCCCTTTGTCATACGTATTTATCAATTACGGGTCGGTGGCAATTAGCCGCCCACCGTTGCGATCAGCGATGGTCTGCTTCTCGCCGCCGATCGCTGCAAAGTCGCCAGTCCGCCCTCGACCAGCACCGGAGACGCTGCCGAGACCGTGGAATGTCCGAATCTCGGTCGATACCCGACATTCATGCCAACCCACACAAGACCTGCGAGAGCGGTTTTGTTCGGCGGTGGATCGTGTCACGATGTTCGGCACTGGTTGCGGCCTGGCCGGGTGACCCCACCTGAGTGTCGGACGATGCAACCACATGAGGGGGAAAAGACCATGCGCACCAGGATGATCGCGTTGCTGGCCAGTGTCGTCGCGCTGCCGGCGCTGGCCCAGGCGCCGATGAGCGCGGCGCCGAAGAATTATCGGGGCACGTTGGAGGCGGCGGCACCTGGGCATGTGCGGCTGCATGAGCGTGGCGGGGCCGATCTGGATTTCGTGCTGGCGGACAATGCGCGCATCGGGCTCACCCGGCCGATCAATCTCGATGCGATCAAGCCGGGCAGCTACATCGGCTGCACGTCGGTGACCCGGCCGGACGGGATCGATGTGGCGCTGGAGGTGCATGTGTTCCCCGAGGTGCAGCGTGGCACCGGCCAGGGCAGCTATCCGTATGACCTCAAGCCCGACAGCACCATGACCAACGGCACCGTGGGCGATGTGCTCGGCATCAAGGGCCGCACCGTCGAGATCAATTACGGCGCGGGCAAGCGCACCATCATGGTGCCGCCCGAGACCCCGGTGGTGACCACCGAGCCGGCGCCAGCGAGCATCATCAAGCCGGGCGCGAAGGCGGTGCTGGCGGCGGTGAAGGGCGAGGATGGGGTGCTGCGGATCGTGCGCATCGCGGTCGGCAAGGACGGGATGATGCCGCCGACCTGATGGTCTCATCGGGAGGGGGCGTCTGATCAGTCAGGTGTGCGGGTCGGGCCGTGGTGGCAGCGGTCCGGCTTGAGGTCGATCAGCGGGGTGCCATCGACACAATCCAGCCCGCGCACATACAGCGTGCCGGCCTCGATGCGCAGGAGTTTGGCGCGCGCGAGGCCGATCGGGTTGGGGCGCACCGGGGAGCGCAGCGCGAAGGTGCCGCGCGGCACTCCGTCCTGTCTGGGGCTTTGCAGGAGCAGGTCGCGGCGGGAGAGGTCCAGCCAGTAGAACAATTCGATCTGGTCGAATTTTTCGAGGCCGGCGAGCGCGGGGATGAAATCGGGGAAAATCTCGACCCGGCATTCGGGCCCGTCCTGGCTGCCCTGGCGCGGGGTTTCGCCGCGGCTGGCCCAGGGGGTGCGGATGCGGCCGATGAAGCGCAGCGCGGCGTCGGACGGCGGTGGCAGATCGACCGCCAGCTCGCCCGGACGCAGGGCGTCGGGGCCTGGTGGGGTGGGGGGCTCGCTGATGTGGTTCATGGGGCCGCTCCTGGTCGCGTGGGGCGGTATGTGGGGCGGGGGGGTGTGTGGGTGAAGGGGGGGTGGTCGTTTGTGGTGGCGCCCCACCCCGGCCCTCCACACTAGGGGGAGGGGGAAGATGTTCCTGCCCTGGCGCCCCCGCTTGGGGGATCGGGACCGTTCCCCCCACCCCGGCCCTCCCCACTAGGGGGAGGGGGAAGAGGGGTTAGAAGGCGGTTTGGCGTTGGGGTTTGGTGGTGTGCCAGGCGCCGGCGCGGCGGGCGAGGAGCAGGCCGGCGAGGCCGACGGCGAGTTCTCGGGCGCGTTTGATCAGCGACAGGGCGAGGCCGGCCTCGTGCGGCAGGCCGACCGCGGCGGCGGCGAGCGCGAAGCCGCCTTCCTGCACGGTGAGCGCGCCGGGGATGGCGAAGCCGACGCTGCGCGCCGCCATGCCGAGCGATTCGATGACCAGCGCCTGCGCGAGGCTCGCCGGGGCGCCGAGCGCGGACAGCGCCAGCCAGGTCTCCAGCGTGCCGAGGCACCAGGCGAACAGATGCAGCCCGAAGGCGCGCAGCACCGCGGCGCGGCGGCAATAGATGTCGTGGGCGGCGCCGTGCAGGCCCGACAGCGACATGGCGGAAAGGCCCGGGAACTGCGCGCCGATGCGGTCCACCAGGAATTCGAGCAGGCGCAGCAGCCCCAGACGCTGCGCCAGCAGCAGCAGCCCGCCGCCGAGCGCGGCGAGCGCGATGGTGCCCAGCCAGTCGGCCAGATGGCCGGCACCGGACAGCGCCAGCAGGGCGAACAGGCCAAGGATGAGGAAGGCGAGCTGGGACAGCACTTCGAGCGTGACATCGACGATCACCGAGGCGCCGGCGACGGCGGCGGGGACGGCGTGGCGGGTGAGCAGGCGCGCGCCGACCAGCTCGCCGCCCATCTGGGCCACCGGCAGCAGGCTGTCGATGCCTTCGCGGATGATGCGCAGCCGATAGAGCGGCGCGGCGGTCGGCACGAAGGGCAGCAGGCCGCGCCAGGCGACGGCGGAGAGGAACAGCTGGAACAGATGCAGCCCGATGGTGAAGGGCAGCACCCACAGCGCGTCTGTCACGTCGTCACCGACCACCGACAGGTCGGTCCAGTAGGTGACGGCGAGCCAGATGACCATGGCAAGCACCGCGCCGCCCAGGCCGATGAGGGCGAGGCGCGGGGCGGGCACGCGGGGCTGGGCGGCGCGGTCGCTCACGGCGAGGATATCCGTGTACGCGACATCGGGGGGAACCGGCAGGCCGTGACGGGCAGGCCGGTCAGACACAGGCGGGAACGCACGTGGGAAGACCCCCTTGGCAACACGATGCCCGTGATCGGGCCTGGTGGCAGAGATGGTTCGCTTCTGCCGGTCGTCGGTTACATATCACGGGTTTGTGATACAAACGAGGCGAAAGATGGAAATATTGAGGCAGGGCGGATGCCGGCGCCCGGCGGATGCGGCGCGTGCCGCAGTGGGGGCGAAGCGTGACGCCTGTTTTCAGCCCGTTCTGGGTCGAAAATCGAAATGGCGCGCCCGGAAAGACTCGAACTTCCAACCCCCAGATTCGTAGTCTGGTGCTCTATCCAATTGAGCTACGGGCGCGCGTGAGGGGAGCGATCTAGCCGATGGTTTGGTGGCTGGCAAGCAGGCCGGATGCGCGGGGCGGATGCGCGCGGCAGACGGGGCTGACACTCGTTCATCCGTGCGCGCGATCGAGCGCGGCGAGCACCGCGTCGCCGATCTGCGCGGTGGTGGCCTTGGCCTGTCCGGGGGCGGCGAGATCGGCGGTGCGCAGGCCGGTGGCGAGCACCGCGACGCAGGCGGCTTCGAGCATGTCGGCCTCGGCGTCGCGGTTCAGCGAATAGCGCAGCAGCATGGCCAGGCTGAGGATCTGCGCGAGCGGGTTGGCGATGCCCTGGCCGGCGATGTCGGGGGCGCTGCCGTGGATGGGCTCATACAAGGCGGGGCGGCGGCCGTCCGCGCCGATCTCGCCCAGGGTGGCCGAGGGCAGCATGCCGAGCGAGCCGGTGAGCATGGAGGCGAGGTCGGACAGCAGGTCGCCGAACAGGTTGGAGGTGACGATGACGTCGAACTGGCGCGGGTTGCGCACCAGCTGCATGGCGCAGTTGTCGGCGTACATGTGCGACAGCGCGACGTCAGGGTATTCGGCGGCGCCGAGCGCGGTGACGGTCTGGCGCCAGAGCAGGCCGCTTTCCATCACGTTGGCTTTTTCGACGCTGCACAGATGGTTTTTGCGTTTGCGCGCCAGCTCGAAGCCGACGCGGGCGACGCGCTCGATCTCGGCGGTGGTGTAGACCTCGGTGTTGACGCCGCGTTTGCCGCCGCCGGGCAGGGTTTCGACGCCGCGGGGTTCGCCGAAATAGATGCCGCCGGTGCTTTCGCGCACGATCATGATGTCGAGCCCGCGCACCACCTCGGGCTTGAGGGTGGAGGCATCGACCAGCGGGTCGAGCACGGTGGCCGGGCGGAGATTGGCGAACAGGCCGAGCTGCTTGCGCAATTCAAGAATTGCGATTTCAGGACGATTATCGAAGCCGAGCTGGTCCCATTTGGGGCCGCCGACCGAGCCGAACAGCACCGCGTCGGCGGCGGCCGCGCGCGCCAGCGTGTCGGGCGAGATCGCCGCACCTTCGGCGTCGATGGCCGCGCCGCCGACGAGGCCCTCGGAAAGTTCGAAGGACATGCCGCGGTTCTTGGCGAACCAGTCGATCACGCGGCGGGCCTGCGCCATGACCTCGGGGCCGATGCCGTCGCCCGGCAGGATCAGCAGGTGGTGGGTTTTGGTCATCAGGGGGCGGGGTCGGTGAGGGTGGTGGTGGGGAACCAGGGCTGGGCGGCCTGGCGGGCGGTTTCGTAGCGGTCGATCGCCGGGGCGTGTTGCAGGGTCTGGCCGATGTCGTCCAGCCCGTTGAGCAGCAGGTGCTTGCGCAGCGGGTCCATCTCGAAATGGATTTCCTCGCCGTTGGGGCGCACCACCACCTGGGCATGCAGATCGATGGTGAGGCGCGCATTGTCGCCCTGGGCGGCGTCGGCCATCAGCAGGTCGCAGATCTCGCGCGGCAGGCGGATCGGCAGCAGGCCGTTCTTCATCGAGTTGTTGAAGAAGATGTCGCCGAAGCTCGGTGCGATGACGCAACTGATGCCGAAATCCATCAGCGCCCAGGGGGCGTGCTCACGCGAGCTGCCGCAGCCGAAATTCTCATGCGCGATCAGGATTTTCGCGTGCCGGTATGGTTCGCGGTTGAGCACGAAGCCGGGCTCCTCGGAGCCATCGGGGCGGTAGCGCAGCGGATCGAACAGGCCCTTGCCGAGGCCGGCGCGGGTGATGATCTTGAGAAAGCGCGCCGGGATGATCTTGTCGGTGTCGACATTGGAGATCGGCAGGGCCGCGGCGACGCCGGTCAGCTTGGTGAAGGGCTGCATCACAGGAACTCCCGCACGTCGGTCAGATGGCCGGTGATGGCGGCGGCGGCGGCCATCGCCGGGGACAGCAGGTGGGTGCGCGCGCCGGGGCCCTGGCGGCCCTCGAAATTGCGGTTGGACGTGCTGGCGCAGCGTTCGCCGGGGGCGACCTTGTCGGGGTTCATGCCGATGCACATGGAGCACCCGGCCTCGCGCCAGGAAAATCCGGCCTCGGTGAGGATCCTGTCCAGGCCTTCGGATTCGGCCTGCTGCTTGACCAGGCCCGAGCCCGGCACCACCAGCGCGCGCACGCCCGGCGCCACCTTGCGGCCGCGCGCGATGGCGGCGGCGGCGCGGATGTCCTCGATGCGCGAGTTGGTGCAACTGCCGATGAACACGACATCGACGCCAATCTCGGCGAGCGGGGTGCCGGGGGTGATGCCCATATAGTCGAACTTGCGCGCCAGCGCCTCGCGCGCCGCACCGTCGGCGGCGGACTCCAGCAGCGGCACGCGCCCGGTGATCGCCAGCACGTCCTCGGGGCTGGTGCCCCAGGTGACCATCGGCGCGATGGTGGCGGCGTCCAGATGCACCTCGCGGTCATAGAGCGCGCCCTCGTCGGACGGCAGGGTGCGCCACCAGGCGAGCGCCTGTTCGAATGCCTCGCCATGCGGGGCGTGCGGACGGCCCTTGATGTAGGCGTAGGTTTTCTCGTCCGGCGCGATCAGCCCGGCGCGGGCGCCGGCCTCGATCGACATGTTGCACACGGTCATCCGGCCGGCCATGTCGAGCGCGCGGATCGCCTCGCCGGCATATTCGATGACGTGGCCGGTGCCGCCGGCGGCGCCGATCTGGCCGATGATGGCAAGGATCAGGTCCTTGCCGGAAACCCCCGGGCCGACCTGGCCATCGACGGTGATGCGCATGTTGCGCGACGGCTTTTGCAGCATCGTCTGGGTGGCCAGCACGTGCTCGACCTCGGAGGTGCCGATGCCGAAGGCGAGCGCGCCCATCGCGCCGTGGGTGGAGGTGTGGCTGTCGCCGCACACGATGGTCATGCCGGGCAGGCTCATGCCCTGCTCGGGGCCGATCACATGCACGATGCCCTGGCGCGGATCGGTGTAGGGGAAATAGGGCACGCCGAATTCGGCGACGTTGGCCTCGAAGGTTTCGATCTGCAGCCGGCTGTCGGGCTCATCGATGCCCTGGCTGCGGTCGGTGGTGGGGATGTTGTGGTCCACTACCGCGATGGTCGCCTCGGGGCGGCGCACCGGGCGGTGCGCGGCGCGCAGGCCCTCGAACGCCTGCGGCGTGGTGACTTCATGGATGATGTGGCGGTCGATGTAGAGAACGCAGGTGCCGTCGGGCAGAGTGTCGACGACGTGGCTGTTCCAGATTTTGTCGAACAGCGTGCGTTTGCTGCTTTCGGCCATGCATTCCCCCTGGCAATTGGGGCGGCGCGGGCGGCGCCGCCCGTGTCATGTCACTCCGCGGTGGCGTCCGTCGCGGCGGCGGCCACCGGTGCCGCGGTCTCGATCACGCGGGCGCGCTCGGCGATGCGGGCGGACTTGCCGCGGCGGCCGCGCAGATAATACAGCTTGGCGCGGCGCACATCGCCACGACGCACCACCTGGATCTCGGCGATGGTGGGCGCGTAGAGCGGAAACACGCGCTCCACGCCTTCGTTGTAGCTGATCTTGCGGACGGTGAAGTTGCTGTTCAGCCCCTTGTTGGAGCGGGCGATGCACACGCCCTCGAACGCCTGGGTGCGGGTGCGCTCACCCTCCACCACTTTCACCATCACCCGCAGCGTGTCGCCGGGGGTGAATTCGGGCACCGCGCGCAGCGCGCTGAGCCGGGCGATCTCTTCGGCCTCGTAGGCCTGGATGATGTTCATGCTGTGGTTCCTTCCAGTATTTCTCTAGGGCGCGCGTGGCGGGATGGCAACCGCGCCGGCGTGGGTTGCGACATGGGCCGACCAGAGGTCGGGCCGGCGGGTCATGGTCAATCGTTCGGACTGCGCGCGGCGCCAGGCGGCGATGGCGGCGTGGTCGCCCGACAGCAGAACCGGCGGCACGGCGCGGCCGTTCCAGTTCGCCGGGCGGGTGTAGTGTGGGTATTCCAGCAGGCCGGCGCTGAAGCTTTCCTCATCGGCGCTGGCCGCGGCCCCCATGGTGCCGGGCAGCAGCCGCACCGCCGCATCGAGCAGCACCATCGCGGCGAGCTCGCCACCGGCCAGGACATAGTCGCCGATGCTGATCTCCTCGGCGCCGGTGGCCTCGATGACGCGCTGGTCGATGCCTTCGTAGCGGCCGCACAGGATGATCACGCCCGGGCCCTGGGCGAGCGCGCGCACGCGCGACTGGCTGAGCGGGGCGCCGCGCGGGGTGAGCACCAGCAGCGGGCGATCATCGGCGACCGAGGCGATGGCGGCGGCGACCACGTCGGGGCGCAGCACCATGCCCGCACCGCCGCCGAACGGCGTGTCATCGACGCTGCGATGCGCGCCGGGAGCGAAATCGCGGATGTCCACCGCATCGAGCGACCAGATGGCGTGGTCCAGCGCGCGCCCGGCGAGCGCGGTGCCGAGCGGGCCGGGGAACATGGCCGGAAACAGCGTGAGGACGGTGGCGCGCCAGCTCATGGTGCGTCCTCCGCGGCAGGCGGGGCGACCAGCCGCTCGGCCGGCGGGGCCACCACGATGATGCCCGCCGCGATGTCCACCGCGGGCACCGAGGCGCGGTTGAACGGCACCAGCAGGCTGGCACCGTTCGGCCCGGCGATCTCGAGGCTGGCGCCGGCGCCATAGTCGTGCACGGTGGCCACGGTGCCGAGCGGCGCGCCGGCGGGGTCGCGCGCGGCGAGGCCGACGAGATCGGCGAGATAGAACTCGTCCTGCCCGGCCGCCGGCAGGCGTTCGCGCGGCACATACAGGCGGGTGTTGACCATCGCCTCGGCGGCGGTGCGATCGGCCAGCGGCCGGCCGGATTCGTCGCGCAGCTCGGCGACGCCCTCGCCCTTCCAGACCAGGGTGAAGGCGCGGCCGGCATCGTCCAGCAGCGGGCTGTAGGCGGCCAGCTCGGCGGGGTCGGCGGTGTGGCTGTGCACGCGCACCAGCCCACGCACCCCATGCGCCCGCCCCACCACGCCCATCAGAATCAGCCGATCCGCCACCGCTCCTCCGATCAGCCCGCCGCCTGGGCCTTCGCCCGCTCCTGCGCGCGCTTCTTGGGGGCGGACTTCACCGGCTGCTCGTTCCATTTCGGCATCGGCGCGAGGCCGGCCTTGCCGAGGAAGCGGGCGACGCGGTCGGTGGCGATGGCGCCGTGGCTGAGCCAGTGGGTGATGCGCTCGCCCTGCAGGCGCACGCGGTCCTCATGCTCGGCGGGGAGCATGGGGTTGTAGCTGCCGAGCTTCTCGATGAAGCGGCCGTCGCGCGGGCTGCGGCTGTCGGACACCACGATGTGGTAGTAGGGGCGCTTCTTAGCGCCGGCGCGGGCGAGGCGGATTCTGAGGCCCATGGTGTGTCGTCTCCTGTGCTGTTCTTGTGGGTGTGAAAGGGATCAGTGGAAGCCGGATGGCCGGCGGCCGGGCATGAGCGCCTGGATGCCGTGGCGCATCAGGCCCTTCTGGCCGAGCTTGTTCATCCGCTTCATCATCGAGGACATGTCGTCGAACTGTTTGAGCAGACGGTTGACCTCCTGCACCGAGGTGCCGGAGCCGGCGGCGATGCGCTTTTTGCGGCTGGCCTTGATGATGTCGGGCGTGCGGCGCTCGATGCGGGTCATCGAGCCGATGATCGCGGCCTGGCGCTTGAGGATGGCGGTGTCGAGATTGGCGCCCTCGAGCTGCGATTTCAGCTTGCCCACGCCGGGCAGCATGCCAAGGATGCCGGACAGGCTGCCCATCTTGCTGATCTGGCGGAGCTGGGAGGCGTAGTCCTCCAGGTCGAAGCGGCCCTTGGCCATCTTTTGGGCGAGCTTCTCGGCCTCTTCCTGATCGACGTGTTCGGAAACACGCTCGACCAGGCCGAGCACGTCGCCCATGCCCAGGATGCGGCCGGCGACACGCTCGGGGTGGAAATCCTCCAGCGCGTCGATTTTCTCGCCGGTGCCGGTGAGCTTGATCGGTGCGCCGGTGACCGCGCGCATCGACAGGGCGGCGCCACCGCGGGCGTCGCCGTCCATGCGGGTCATGACGATGCCGGTGACACCGACCGCCTCGTTGAAGGCGCGCGCGGTGTTGACCGCGTCCTGGCCGGTCATGGCGTCCACCACCAGCAGGGTCTCGGCCGGCCTGGCGACGTCACGGATGGCGGTGACCTCGTCCATCAGCGCCTGGTCGATGGACAGCCGGCCGGCGGTGTCGAGGATGACGATGTCGAAGCCCTCGCGCCGGGCGGTGTCCATGGCGCGGTGGGCGATCTGCACCGGGGTCTGGCCGGCGAGGATGGGCAGCGAGGCAACCCCGGCGTGCTCGGCGAGCTGGGCCAACTGGAGCTGGGCGGCCGGGCGCTGGGTGTCGAGGCTGGCGAGCAGGACCTTGCGACGGTCCTTGGCCAGGCGCAGGGCGATCTTGCCGGCCGAGGTGGTCTTGCCGGAGCCCTGGAGCCCGACCATCAGGATCGGCACCGGGGCGGCGGCGGCGAGATTGAGCGGCACCGCGCCGGCGCCGCCGAGCGCCTCGACCAGCGCGTCGTTGACGATCTTGATGACCTGCTGGCCGGGGGTGAGGCTGTCG
>DAHWBL010000500.1 GCA_027323595.1 Acetobacteraceae bacterium
GGCGGGAAACTCGGAATCTCCGGCCCGGCGCCCGGCCCGCCTGGCCCGGTCCCACCCGGCCCGCCGCGGCCCGGACCACCGCGCTGCGCGGTGATGGTGGTGGTGGAGGAGATGTTGACCACCGCGGGCAGCAACTGCTCGGCGAGGTCGGCGAAGCTGGCCGGCGCCTCGCGCGCGGCGGCGGGCAGCGGCGCGAGGCCGATCGACAGCGGCGCCAGCAGCGGCATGGCGAGGGTGCTGGCGATCAGGCAGGTGCGCAGGCGGACAAAACTCATGACAGAACCCTTGCAGGCAGGTGAAAACATGGAAGCGGTCCGGGTGGATATAGGGTGGCCGCCGGCGGGATTAAGGTGAAGCCGGAACCGCCGGGGGGTGTTTCAACAAATCGAGAAACCCGTCATCGGGCGACAGCACCAGCCGCGCCCGGCCGGCGTCGAACACCGAGCGGTAGGCCTGCAAGGTGCGCCAGATCGCGAAGAATTGCGGGTCCTTCGGGGCGGCGGCGGCATAGGTGGCGGTGGCCTGCGCCTCGCCCTGTCCGCGCAGCCGGTCGGCGTTGGCGCGCGCCTCGGCCAGCAGCACGGTGCGGTCGCGCTCGGCATCGGCACGGATGCGCGCGGACGCCTCCGCCCCCTCGGCGCGGGCGAGTGCGGCCACGCGCTGCCGTTCGGACTGCATGCGCGACAGGATCGCCTGGGTGTTGCCCTCCGGCAGGTCGGCGCGGCGGATGCGCACATCGTCCACCGCGACGCCGAAGCCCGACATCTCGGTGTTCACCTGGTCGCGGATCAGCCCCATGATGCGCCCGCGCTGGGCGGACAGCACGTTCAGCAGAGTCTCGTTGCCCAGCACCCGGCGCAGTGCGGAGGACACCACCGAGGCCATGCGCGCGCGGATGCCCGCCTCGGTCGCGCCGACCGCCTGGTAATAGCGCAGCGGGTTGGTGATGCGGAAGCGCGCGAAGCTGTCCACGATCAGCCGGCGCTGGTCGCCCAGGATCACCTCCTCGGCGGGGATGTCCAGATCGAGCAGCCGGCGGTCGAAGCTGATCGCGGTCTGGATGAACGGCAGCTTGGCGTGCAGACCCGGATCCTCGATCACCCGGATCGGCTGGCCGAACTGGGTGAGCAGCACCTGCTCGGTCTGGCCGACGGTGAACAGGCTGGCGGAGGCGAGCACCAGCACCACGATCACGGCGGCGAGCAGCATCGGCAATGAGCGGCTCATCGCAGGCTGCTCCGCGGGCCGGGCGGTGGCGGCGCCTGCGGCGGTTCGGTGGCGAGCACCGGGGCTGCCAGCGGCACCGCCCCGGTCGGCAGCATCGGCAGGATGCCGCGCAATTGCGGGTCCACCACCGTCGGCGGGTTGCGGGTCATGAGGTTTTCCATCGATTCGATGTAGAGCCGGCGCAGGGTGACCTCGCGCGCCGCCTGATAGGCGGCATCGACGCTGTCGAAGCGCTGCGCCTGGCCGGACGCCTCGGCGATCGCCGCCTGCCGTGCGCCTTCGGCCTCGGCCACCAGCCGCGCGGCGTCGCCGCGGGCGCGCGGGATGATGTCGTTGGCGTAGCTCTGTGCCTCGTTGCGCAGCCGGTCGGCGTCGGTGTTGGCGCGCTGGACGTCGCGGAAGCTGTCGATCACCGCGGCCGGCGGATCGACGCGCTGGAGCTGCACCTGGGTGATCTCCACCCCGGCCTTGTACTGGTCCAGGATCGCCTGCGCGCCGCTCATCACGCCGCTTTCGATGCGCGCGCGCGCCTCGGCCAGCGCGGGCTGGATCGGGGTGCTGCCGATCACCTCGCGCATCACGCTCTCGGCGGCGTATTTCACCGTCAATTCCGGATTGCGGGTGTTGAACAGGAAATCACTGGCGTTGCTGATGCGCCAGAACACCGCGAAATTGATGTCGATGATGTTCTCGTCGCCGGTCAGCATCAGGCTTTCGGCCGGCACCTCGCGCGCGGCGCTGTCGGTGCCGGGCATGAGCTGGTCGGAGCGGTAGCCGATGTCGGTGCGGTTGATCCGCGTCACCGCCGGCAGCGAGACGGTCTCGATCGGCCAGGGCAGGTGGTAGTTCAGCCCCGGCGGGGTGGTGCGGGTGAAGGCGCCGAAGCGCAGCACCACGCCCAGCTCGTCGGGCTGCACCCGGTAGAAGCCGGTGCTCAGCCACAGCGCGATCAGCACCAGGGCGGCGAGCCCGATCATGCGGGTGTTGCCGCCCTGGCCGGGCAGCCGGCCACGCAGCCAGGCCTGGGCGGCGGCGATCAGCGCGTCGAGGTCGGGAAGGTTGCCGCCGGGCTGCCAGCCGCTGCCGGGGCCGCGACCGCCGGGGCCGCGACCGCCCCCGCCTGAGCCCCCGCCTGCGCCGTTGCGCGGCCCGCCGCCGCCGGGTGGAGGCGGGTTGCCGGGTGGTGGCGCGCCCCAGGGGTTCTGCGCGAGCAGGCGCGGTCCGGTCGGGGCTGGGATGGCGTCGGCGGACGGGTTCATCGGCGCGGTGGCTCCTGATCGGTTGCCGCGTCGGCTGCCGGCGCCGCGCGCACGGCGGCATCGCGGCGAGATTGGCGACGGGGCGGACATGGGCCATACAGCCCGGCCTCGCCGATGTCCAACCGGGCCGGGTGCCGCCGCGCCTTGTGACGGAGCGGCGGCGGGACAATCTGGGCGGAACAGCGGCGCACCGAGGGGGCAGCGATGGATGATCCGATGACCGAACTTCTGATGGCGGCGCTGCGCGGGGTGGCCGATCCGGCGAGCGGGGCCGACATCGTCGCCGCCGGGCTGGTGGACGGGTTGCAGCATCGCGACGGGCTGGTGCAGGCGAGCCTGCGCGCCGAGCGTGCCCAGGCCGCCGCGATGGAGCCGGTGCGCGCCGCCGCCCAGGCCGCGCTGGCCGCGGTGCGCGGGGTGCGCAACGCCTCGGTGGTGCTGACCGCGCATCGGCCCGCCACGCCGGCGCCGGCACCCGCGCCCGCCGCGCATGGCCACGCCGAGCGGCCGCAACTGCTTGCGCAGGTGCGCCACGTGCTGGCCGTCGCCTCCGGCAAGGGCGGCGTGGGCAAGTCCACCACCGCGGTCAATCTCGCCGTCTGTCTGGCCCAGCGTGGGCTGAAAGTGGGACTGCTGGACGCCGACGTGTTCGGCCCCAGCCTGCCGACCATGCTCGGGCTCGACCGCAAGCCCGAGGTGCGCGACGGGCAGATGATCCCGCTGTCGGCGTGGGGCATCAGCGCCATGTCGATCGGGTTTCTGGTCAGCGCGGACCAGGCGATGATCTGGCGCGGGCCGATGGTGATGGGCGCGCTCGAACAATTGATGGGGCAGGTGGCGTGGGGGCCGCTCGACGTGCTGGTGGTGGACATGCCGCCGGGCACCGGTGATGCGCAGCTCACCATGGCGCAGCGGGTGAGTTTGGCCGGCGCGGTGATCGTGTCCACGCCGCAGGATCTGGCACTTGCCGACGCACGGCGCGGGGTGGCGATGTTCGAGAAGACGCGCGTGCCGGTGCTCGGGCTGGTGGAGAACATGAGCCTGTTCATCTGCCCCAATTGCGGCCATGAGAGCCACGTGTTCGGCCATGGCGGGGCGAAGGCCGAGGCCGCGCGGCTGGGCATCGAGTTTCTCGGCGAGGTGCCGCTGCTGATGGACATCCGCACCCATTCGGATGCCGGCACGCCGATCAGCGCGGCCGAACCCGACAGCGCGGCCGCGCGCGCCTATGCCGCCATCGCCGCGCGCGTCGCCGACAAGCTGGCCGCCGGCGCCGCCCCGCGCGGGCCGACCATTCGGGTGAGCTGAACGCTCACACCAGCGCGGCGAGGGCGGAGAAATCGGTCGCCCCGTCGCGCGTGATCACGTGCAGCGGCGCGGCGCAGAAATTCCGCATGGTTGCCACGGTGTCGGCGAGTTCGACGCTGCTGCCTGGCGTTTCGTTGATCACCACCGCCGCGATCCGCGCGTCGCGCAATGCCGCGAGCGCGGTCAGCATGTGGCTGAGCGCACCCAGATAGGAGCCGCCGATCAGCAGCACCGGCATCGCGAGTGCGCCGATCCAGTCGGCCACGGTGTGGCGGTCATCGAGCGGCACCATCGCCCCGCCCACCCCCTCGATCAGCACCGGATCGTCGGACCGGCAGAAGGCGACGAGCGCGTCGAAATCGATCGCGCGTCCCTCGGCCCGCGCCGCCATGTCGGGCGATAGCGGGGCGGTGAAGCGCCAGGGCGAGATCGCCGCGATGGCGGCCTCGGTGGGCTCGATGCCGCGCGCCGCGAGCAGGCGGGCGGCGTCGCTCGCCGCCGGATGAAGAAGGCCATAGCCGCTCATCACCGGCTTCAGCGCGCGCACCGGGCGGGCGCGTAAAATGCCGCAGGACACATGGGTTTTGCCGATGTCGGTGCCGGTGCCGGTGACGAACAGGCTCATCGCGGCAGGCTCCGCACGGCGTCGGCGAGCGCGCGCACCTGCGCCGTGCTGTGCGCGGCGGTGAAGGTGAAGCGCAGCCGCGCGGTGCCGGCGGGCACCGTCGGCGGGCGGATGGCGGCGACCAGAAATCCGGCCTTTGCCAACGTCGCTGATGCCGCCAGCGCTGTTTGCGCCTCGCCCAGGATCAGCGGCACGATCGGGCTTTGCGCCTCGGGCAGATCGCAAAGGCGGGTGAACAGGCGGGCACGTTCCACCGGCCGGGCG
>DAHWBL010000503.1 GCA_027323595.1 Acetobacteraceae bacterium
CTGAACCAGATGCTCGTCGAGATGGACGGGTTCGAGAGCAACGAGGGCGTGATCCTGATCGCGGCGACCAACCGCCCCGACGTGCTCGACCCCGCGCTGCTGCGCCCCGGCCGCTTCGATCGCCAGGTGGTGGTGCCCAACCCCGACGTGAACGGGCGCGAGAAGATTTTGCGCGTGCACATGCGCAAGGTTCCGCTCGCCTCCGATGTCGATCCCAAGGTGATCGCGCGCGGCACGCCGGGCTTCTCGGGTGCTGATCTCGCCAACCTGGTCAACGAGGCGGCCCTGCTCGCCGCGCGGCTGGGCAAGCGCGTGGTGGCGATGGCCGAGTTCGAGCACGCGAAGGACAAGGTGCTGATGGGCGCGGAGCGCCGCTCGCTGGTGATGAGCGATGCGGAAAAGCGCATGACCGCCTTTCATGAGGGCGGTCACGCGCTGTGCGCGATGCACCAGCCCGAATGCGACCCGGTGCACAAGGCCACCATCATCCCGCGTGGCCGCGCGCTCGGTCTGGTGATGAGCCTGCCGGAAGGCGACCGCTATTCGAAAAGCAAGTCCAAGCTGCTCGCCGAACTCACCATGGCGATGGGCGGACGCGCCGCCGAGGAGATCATCTTCGGCGCCAACAACGTGTCCAACGGCGCCTCCGGCGACATCAAGATGGCCACCGACCAGGCGCGGCGGATGGTCACCGAGTGGGGCATGAGCGACAAGATCGGCATGATCGCCTATGGCGATAACGGCCAGGAGGTGTTCCTGGGTCACTCGGTGACGCAGAACAAGAACGTCTCGGAAGCCACCGCGCGCGACATCGACGCCGAGATCAAGTTGATCATCGATGGCGCCTATGCCCACGCCCGCCAGATTTTGACCGACAATCTGGAAGAACTGAACCGCATCGCCAACGGTCTGCTGGAATACGAGACCCTGTCAGGCGACGAGATCCGCGTGCTGCTGCGCGGCGAGCCGATCGTGCGCAAAGTGGTGGACGAACCCGCCGCCGCCGAGCGCGGGCGCGGCTCGGTGCCATCGGCCGGACGCCCGGCATCGGCTCCGCCGCCGACCGGCGGGCTGGGGCCCGCGCCGCTGCCCGGCTGAATGCGCGAACCCGGCGCGCTGATCGAGCCGCTGGGTCTGCTCGACGGACAGGGCGCGATCGATGCCTTGCGCGCCGGCCTCGCCCTGCCGCTGGGCGACGGCCGCGCCTACACCCTGGCGCGGCTGATCCACCCGGCCGCGGCCACCCGCATCGTTGCCGCCACCGCCCTGCCCGAGCCGTGGCGCCCGCTCGCCGCGCGCCTCGCCGCCCCGCCGCCGCCCTGGCTTGATCGCGTCGGGCCGCCCGCAGTGATGGGCATCCTCAACGTCACCCCCGACAGTTTCAGCGATGGCGGCCGCCACCTCACCGCCGCCGCCGCCATCGATGCCGGCCTTGCGATGCTGGATGCCGGTGCCGCGATCCTTGATGTCGGCGGCGAGAGCACCCGCCCCGGCGCGGCGATCGTGAGCGTCGGCGAGGAACAGGCGCGGATCGTGCCGGTGGTGACAGCTCTTGCCCGCGCCGGCGCGACCGTCTCGGTCGACACCCGCAACGCGGCCACCATGCGCGCCGCCCTCGATGCGGGTGCGGCGATCATCAACGATGTCACCGCGCTGCGCCACGACCCCGACGCCGCCGGGGTGGTCGCTTCTGCCGGCTGCCGGGTGATCCTGATGCATATGCGCGGCACGCCGGCGACGATGGACCGCGAGGCGGTCTATGGCGACATCGCCGTCGAGGTGGTGGACGAACTGGCCGTCGCGATCGCGGCCGCGCAGGCCGCCGGCATCGCGCGCGCGCGGATCGCGGTTGATCCGGGCTTTGGCTTCGCCAAGGTCGGGGCACAGAATCAGGCGCTGCTGCGCCGGCTCGACCTGTTCGCCAATCTGGGCTGTCCGCTGGTGATCGGACTGTCGCGCAAGCGCTTCATCGGCGCCGCCGGAGGCGCGAGCGACCCCACGCGGCGGCTGCCCGGCTCGCTGGCCGCCGGGCTTGCCACGATCCTGCGCGGCGCCTCTGTGCTGCGGGTGCACGACGTGGCAGAGACTGTGCAGGCGCTGCGTGTCTGGCGCAGCATCGATCCCGGACCAGGTGCCGATCACGGAGCCCGCCATGAATGACCAGCACGCCAAGCCCGCCCGCCGCCTGTTCGGCACCGACGGCATCCGCGGCCGCGCCAACACCGAGCCGATGACCGCGGGCATCGCGCTGCGGCTGGGCCAGGCCGCCGGGCTGCTGTTCACCCGCGGCGCGCATCGCCATCGCGTGGTGATCGGCAAGGACACGCGCCTGTCGGGCTACATGATCGAGCCCGCGCTCACCGCCGGCTTCGTCGGCGCGGGCATGGACGTGATGCTGGTCGGCCCGCTGCCCACCCCGGCGGTGGCCATGCTCACCCGCAGCCTGCGTGCCGACCTCGGCGTGGTGATCTCGGCCAGCCACAACCCGTTCGAGGATAACGGCATCAAGCTGTTCGGCCCGGATGGTTTCAAACTCTCCGACGCCACCGAGGCCGAGATCGAGGCGATGATGGACAGCGAGCTTGGTTCGCGTCTGGCCGAACCCGCCGCGCTGGGCCGGGCGCAGCGGCTGCAGGACGCGGCCGGGCGCTATATGGAAAGTGCGAAGGCGAGCTTTCCGCGCCGGCTCAGCCTCGACGGGCTCAAGATCGTCGTCGATTGCGCCAACGGCGCCGCCTACAAGGTGGCGCCCAGCGTGCTGTGGGAACTCGGCGCCAATGTCATTCCGATCGGGGTTTCGCCTGACGGATTCAACATCAATCGTGATTGCGGCAGCACCTCGCCGGCGCTGTTCTGCGCCAAGGTGCTCGAACATGGCGCCGATATCGGCCTCGCGCTCGATGGCGACGCGGACCGGCTGCTGGTGGCCGACGAGCGCGGGCAGTTGATCGACGGTGACCAGATTCTCGCCGCCATCACCCGTGCCTGGCACCGCAACGGCGAGGTGCGCGGCGGCGGCGTGGTTGCCACCGTCATGTCCAATCTGGGGCTGGAGCGCTGGCTCGGCGGCATCGGGCTGCAACTGCACCGCACCCCGGTCGGCGATCGCTACGTCGCCGAAAAGATGCGCGCCATCGGCTGCAACATCGGTGGCGAGCAGTCCGGCCACATGATCCTGTCCGACCACGCCACCACCGGCGACGGGCTGGTCGCCGCGTTGCAGATTCTCGCCTGCATCATCGACGAGGGGCGTCCGGCGAGCCGGGTGCTGCGCAGCTTCACGCCGCTGCCGCAACTGCTGAAGAACGTCTGCTATGACGGCGCGAACCCGCTGCATGATGGCCAGGTCAAGCTCGCCATCGCCGCCGCCGAGGCAGCGCTTGGCGGCACCGGCCGGCTGCTGGTGCGCCCGTCGGGCACCGAGAAGCTGATCCGGGTGATGGCCGAGGGCGAGGATGAGGCGCGGGTCGGCGAGATCGTCGATTCGCTGTGCGAGACGATCGCCGCGGCCGCCGGCACGCATTGATGCGCCTGCGCGGCCGGGTGCTGGCCATCGCCGGCTCTGATTCTGGCGGCGGGGCGGGCATCCAGGCCGACATCAAGACCGTCACCGCGCTGGGCGGCTACGCGCTCACCGCCATCACCGCGCTCACCGCGCAGGACACGCACGGCGTGCGCGCGGTGCACCCGGTGCCGGCCGATTTCGTTCGATTGCAGATCGAGATGGCGCTGGCCGATCCCGGCGCGGACGCGCTCAAGACCGGCATGCTGGGCGATGCCGCCTGTATCGCCGCGGTCGCCGACGCGCTCGCCGGCTGCGCCCTGCCGCTGGTGCTCGACCCGGTCATGGTGGCCAAGGGCGGGGCCGACCTGCTCGCCAAAAACGCTGTTGCCAGCCTGATCGCGCGGCTGTTGCCAAAGGCCACGCTGCTCACCCCCAATCTCGACGAGGCCGCTGTGCTCGCCGGCATGGCGGTGCGCACCCTGCCCGACATGCACGAAGCCGCCGCCGTCCTGCTCGGCCTTGGCGCGCGGGCGGTGCTGCTGAAGGGCGGCCATCTGCCCGGCGAGGAGGTGACCGATCTGCTGATCACCGCTGATGGCATCGAGGCTTTTTCCGCCCCGCGCATTCCTGGCCGGCACACCCACGGCACCGGCTGCACGCTCGCCTCCGCCGTCGCCACCGGGCTCGCCCAGGGCATGGGCCTGCGCGACGCGGTGGTGCGTGCCCGTGCCTTCGTGCGCGCCGCCATCGACGCCGCGCCGGGCTTTGGCGCCGGCCATGGCCCGCTGAACCATGTCGCCCTGCTCGACCCGCCGGCCTGATCCGGGCTGGCGGCAATTGCCGCCCCGCCCGCACGCGGCTATTGCCAGCCGATCATGACAGCGATCGCCAAGCCAAGCCTGCGCCCGTCCAACCCGTGTTTTTCGTCCGGTCCCTGCGCCAAGCGCCCGGGCTTCCGGCTCGACGCGCTGGAGACCGCGCAGCTCGGCCGAAGCCACCGCGCCGCCGCCCCGAAGGCGCGCCTCGCCGAGGTGATCGACCGCTCGGCCGCCATTCTGGGCATGCCCGCGGGCTGGCGGCTTGGCATCGTGCCGGGCTCGGACACCGGCGCGGTGGAGATGGCGCTGTGGTCCCTGCTCGGCCCGCGCCCGGTGGATGTGGTGGCGTTCGAAAGCTTCGGCGACGCCTGGGTCAGCGACGTGCTGAAGCAACTGCGCCTGCCCGATGCCCGCCGCATCGCCGCGCCCTATGGCGCATTGCCCGATCTGGCCAGCGTCGATCCCGCGCACGACCTGGTGTTCACCTGGAACGGCACCACCTCGGGCGTGCGGGTGCCCGATGCGGACTGGATTTCGCCCGACCGCGAGGGGCTCGCGATCTGCGATGCCACCTCGGCGGCGTTCGCGATGCGGCTCGACTGGTCGCGGCTCGATGTGGTCACCTGGTCGTGGCAGAAGGTGCTGGGCGGCGAGGCCGCGCACGGCATGATCGCGCTGTCGCCGCGCGCGGTCGCCCGGCTGGAGAGCCACACGCCGGCCTGGCCGATGCCGAAGATCTTTCGCCTGACCAACGGCGGCAAGCTGATCGAAGGCATTTTTCGCGGCGACACCATCAACACGCCCTCGATGCTGTGCGTCGCCGACGCGCTGGACGGGCTCGGCTGGGCCGAAAGCGTCGGCGGGCTCGATGGGCTGGTGGCGCGCAGCGAGGCCAATCTGGCCGCCGTCGCGGCGTGGGTGGCGCGCAGCGACTGGGCGGATTTCCTCGCCGCCGACCCGGCCACGCGCTCCTGCACCGCGATCTGCCTGAAAATCATCGCGCCCTGGTTCACCGCCCTGCCCGCCGCCGCGCAGGCCAAGGCGGCTGGCCGCATCGCCGCGCTGGTGGAGGCCGAGGGGGCCGGCTTCGACATCGCCGCCTATCGCGACGCCCCGCCGGGGCTGCGGCTGTGGGGCGGCGCGACGGTGCAGACCGAGGATCTCCGCCTTCTGCTGCCCTGGCTGGACTGGGCCGCCGCCAGCGTCGCCGCCACCTATGAGGAAGCCGGGCATGGCTGATCGCCCCTGGCCCGGCGCGAACCCGAGGTGTAACACCTGCGCCGCCCTGTTGATCCTGGACCGATGACCGACGACCTGCCCCCCAATCCGGCCCTGTTGCCGGCCGGCCTGCGCGACCTGCTGCCGCCCGACGCGGAGGCCGAGGCCGCGTGCGTCGCCGCCCTGATGGGGGCGTTCGCCGCGCATGGCTATCGCCGGGTGAAGCCGCCGCTGCTGGAGTTCGAGGACTCGCTGCTCGCCGGCTCGGGCGCGGCGGTGGCCGAACAGACCTTCCGCATGATGGACCCGCACACCCAGCGCATGATGGGTCTGCGCGCCGACATGACCCCGCAGGTCGCTCGCATCGCCACCACCCGCATGGCCGCGGTCGCCCGCCCGCTGCGGCTGTCCTATGCCGGTCAGTGCATCCATGTGCGCGGCGCCGGGCTCGCCGCCGACCGCCAGGTGGCGCAGGCCGGCCTGGAACTGATCGGCGCGGACAGTGTGGCCGCGGACGCCGAGATGCTGCTTGTGGGGGTGGACGCGCTCGCCGCCATCGGCCTCACCGAGGTCAGCTTCGACCTCACCTTGCCGACCTTCGCCGCCATGCTGCTCGATGATGCGGCCATCACCGGTGAGCGCCGTGCGCAGCTGATCCACGCGCTCGACCGCAAGGACGCGGTGGCGGTGGCCCGCCATGGCGGCACCCTGGCCGGCACCCTCACCGACCTGCTGCTCGCCTCCGGCCGCGCCGAGCCCGCGC
>DAHWBL010000504.1 GCA_027323595.1 Acetobacteraceae bacterium
CTGCGTCTGCGCCCGTCGCGCCCCGATGAGGAAGATGATCGTCCGCGTCGTCCCGGCACGCTCACCGCGCGCCGCCCGGCGACGCCGGCGGCGAAGAAGCCGGCGGGCGATGACCGTCGTCGCGGCGCCGGCCGCGTCGATGTGGAAGCCGCCATCTCCGGCGAGGACGAACGGACCCGCAGCCTCGCCTCGGTGCGTCGCCAGCGCGAGCGTGAGCGGCAGCGGCAGGAACTCGAACGGCTTCGCGCCGAAGGTGGGCGTGTGGTGCGTGACGTTATTCTGCCAGAGACCATCACCGTGCAGGACCTGGCCAACCGCATGGCCGCGCGCGTCAGCGATGTGGTGAAGGCGCTGATGAAGCTCGGCGTGATGGCCACCATCACCCAGACCATCGACGCCGACACCGCCGAGCTGGTGATCGCCGAATTCGGCCACAACGTGAAGCGCGTCTCCGAGGCCGACGTCGAACAGGGCCTGGAAGGCGAAGTGGACGAGGACGTGGCGCTGCAGAAGCGCCCGCCGGTGGTCACCATCATGGGCCATGTCGATCACGGCAAGACCAGCCTGCTCGACGCGCTGCGCAGCACCGATGTCGCGGCCGGCGAGGCCGGCGGCATCACCCAGCATATCGGCGCCTATCAGGTGGCGCTGAAGAACGGCGAGAAGATCACCTTCCTCGACACGCCAGGCCATGAGGCCTTCACCGCCATGCGCGCGCGTGGCGCCTCGGTCACCGACATCGTCGTGCTGGTCGTGGCCGCCGATGACGGGGTGATGCCGCAGACCATCGAGGCGATCCGCCACGCCCGCGCCGCCGGCGCGCCGCTGATCATCGCGATCAACAAGATGGACAAGGCCGACGCGAACCCCAACCGGGTGCGCCAGGAACTGCTCCAGCACGAGATCGTGGTCGAGGAGATGGGCGGCGAAACCCAGGATGTGGAGGTCTCCGCCACCAAGCGCACCGGCCTCGACAAGCTGGAGGAAGCCATCCTGCTGCAGGCCGAAATTCTCGATCTGCGCGCCAATCCCGAGCGCGCCGCCGAGGGCTCGGTGATCGAAAGCCGGCTGGATCGCGGCCGTGGCCCGGTCGCCACCGTGCTGGTCGGCCGTGGCACGCTCAAGGCGGGCGACATCGTCGTCGCCGGCGCGGAGTGGGGCCGGGTGCGCGCCATGCTCGATGACAAGGGCCGCCAGATCAAGACCGCGGGCCCGGCGATGCCGGTGGAAATCCTGGGTCTGTCGGGCGTGCCCGGTGCCGGCGAACCGCTGGTCGCCGTCGAGGACGAGGGCAAGGCGCGCGAGATCAGCGAGTTCCGCCAGCGCAAGCTGCGTGATCGCGCCGCCGCCGGCAACGCCGCCGCGCGCGGCACCATGGACCAGATGCTCGCCCGCTTCGCCGCCGGCGAACAAAAAGAGGTTGCCCTGGTGGTCAAGGCCGACGTGCAGGGCAGCGCCGAGGCGATCAGCGCCACCGTCGCCAAACTGTCGCTGGA
The DNA here is from genome assembly GCA_027323595.1 of Acetobacteraceae bacterium. Lineage (GTDB taxonomy): Bacteria > Pseudomonadota > Alphaproteobacteria > Acetobacterales > Acetobacteraceae > CAIVDX01. The sequence continues at coordinate 1,497 of DAHWBL010000504.1, forward strand.
GGAGGTGCAGACCCGCGTGCTGCTGTCCGGGGTCGGCCAGATCACCGAAAGCGACGTGCAGCTCGCCAAGGCGTCCAGCGCGATCATCGTCGGCTTCAACGTGCGTGCCACCTCGCAGGCGCGCGAGCTGGCGCAGCGCGACGGCGTGGATATCCGCTACTATTCCATCATCTATGACGTCGCCGACGACATCGAGAAGCTGGTCAAGGGCAAGGTCGCGCCCAAGCATCGCGAGAAGTTCCTGGGCTATGCCGAGATCCGCAAGGTGTTCGACATCACCAAGGTCGGCAAGGTCGCCGGCTGCATGATCACCGAAGGCGTGGTCAAGCGCGGCTGCGGCGTGCGGCTGCTGCGCGAGGGCGTGGTGATCCACACCGGCGAGCTGTCGCAGCTCAAGCGCTTCAAGGACGACGTGCGCGAAGTGGCGCGCGGCTATGAATGCGGCCTGTCGTTCGCCGGCTATAACGATCTGCGCGAGGGCGACATCGTCGAGTGCTACGAATCCGAGCTGGTGCCAGCTTGAAGCCGGGCACCCGCGGCAAAGGCGCGCAGCGGGGCCCGAGCACGCGCCAGCTCCGGGTGGCGGAGGAAATCCGCCACCTGCTCGCCGGATGCTTCGCCCGCTCGATGCTGAACGACCCACACCTGGTCGGCGCCAACTTCACCGTGACCGAGGTGCGCATGACCCCCGACCTGCGCCACGCCACCGCCTTCGTCAGTTGCCTGGGTCGCACCGACATCGACCGGCTGCTGCCCGCGCTGCGCCACGCCGCCCCGTTCCTGCGCGGCGAAATCGCCAAATCCCTCACCCTGCGCGGCGCCCCGGAACTGCATTTCCAGGCCGACGAAACCCTCGACGAAGCCATGCACATCGCCAAACTGATGAACACCCCCGAGGTCCGCCGCGACCTCATCGCCCCCAAAGACCCCACGGACGAAAAATAGGCCCCAACCCCGAACTGAATTTACAAAAGTTTTTTGCTTCTTTTTTTCAAAAAAGAAGTTCTTTCTTGAAAGAAAGAACCAAAGAACTTTTATAAATTTAGAATTTTTCCTTTCTATGACTGTGACTTTCCGGAGAGACCGACGATGCGCAAGAAGCGCGGCCGTGCCATTGATGGCTGGCTGGTGATCGACAAGCCTGGTGGCATGACCAGCACCGATGTGGTGAACAAGGTGCGGCGGCGGTTTGATGCGCAGAAGGCCGGGCATGGTGGCACGCTGGATCCGTTGGCGACCGGGGTGTTGCCGCTGGCGTTCGGTGCCGCCACCAAGACCGTGCCGTATGTGATGGATGGCACCAAGCTGTATCGTTTCACCCTGGCGATCGGGGAGGCGCGCGACACCGATGACGCGGACGGGGTGGTGACCGCGACGTCGGATGTGCGGCCCACCGACGCGCAGATCAATGCGGCGCTGCCGGCGTTTCGGGGCGACATCATGCAGGTGCCGCCGGTTTATTCGGCGATCAAGGTGGCTGGCGAGCGGGCCTATGACATGGCGCGCGAGGGCCGTGCGCCGGTGCTGGAGCCACGGCCGGCGCGGGTGGATCGGTTCGAGCTGGTGGAGCGGCCGTCGCCGGATCTGGCGGTGTTCGAGGTGGAATCCGGCAAGGGTGTGTATATGCGCAGCCTGGCGCGCGACCTGGCCATCGCCTGCGGCACGCTGGGCCATGTCGCCGCCCTGCGCCGGCTGCGGGTCGGACCGTTCAGCGAGGCGCAGGCGATTAAGCTGGACAATCTGCTCGTACAGGACGATACGGCGCCTGCTTCTCCGGACCTTCTGCTTCCGGTCGCGACCGCGCTGGCCGACATCCCGGCGCTGGCCCTGACCTCGGCGGAGGCCTCCGATCTGTCACATGGACGGGCGATCAGCCTGGTTCAGTTGATGGGTCGGATCCCGGCCGCCTCGGACCCCGATGGGGGTGTGGTGCGTGCCATGGCGGGGAGCCGCGTGCTGGGCTTGTGCAGGCTCGAGGATGGGCTGCTGAAGCCCGATCGGCTGCTCTGAGGCCGCGCGTGTCCCTTCAACCCGCATCAGGAGTCATGTGATGTCGATTACCGCGGAGCGCCGCACGGCGCTCGTCGCCGACTATGCCACCAAGCAGGACGACACCGGCAGCCCCGAGGTTCAGGTGGCGCTGCTGACCGAACGGATCGTCAACCTCACCGAGCATCTCAAGACCCACGCGAAGGATTTCCACAGCCGCCGTGGCCTGCTGATGCTGGTCGGGCGGCGTCGGAGGTTGCTCGATTATCTGAAGCGCAAGGACCAGTCCCGCTATGAAGGCCTGATCGGCCGGCTGGGTCTGCGCCGCTGACATGTGCCCCCGCCGTTGCCGGCGGGGGACGGACTGCCGGCCGCCATGGTGGCGGCCGGAACACCGCCGCGACGTGCGGCGGACGATCGGATCACGGTCCGTGCGCTGCTCCGCATCCGGGGTTGTCACGGCGTCTCCGGCCACATGGTCGCGGCTCTGCCCGGGCGTTCCGCCAGGGCATCCGCTTCGCGGTCTTCGGGCCGCCCCCATGCCGCCCGAGCCGCCGCGCCCGAGCGAGCCGCCACGAACCCGCCGGTTCTCCGCCCGGTCGCGGCCTGCGAAGGACGCACTGAATGTTCGACAGATATTTCCGCAAGGAGATCGAATGGGGTGGGCGCACGCTCACCCTGGAGACCGGCAAGATCGCCCGCCAGGCTGATGGCGCGGTGCTGGTGCGCTATGGCGACAGCATCGTGCTGTGCACCGCCGTGGGCGTGCGCACCCCCAAGCCGGGGCAGGATTTCTTCCCGCTGACGGTGAACTACCAGGAAAAGGCGTTCGCCGCCGGCAAGATCCCTGGCGGGTTCTTCAAGCGCGAGGGCCGTCCGTCGGAGAACGAGACCCTGGTCAGCCGCCTGATCGACCGGCCGCTGCGCCCGCTGTTTCCGAACGGCTTCCGCAACGAGGTGCAGATCGTCGCCACCGTGCTCAGCCATGACATGGAAAACGACCCCGACATCGTCGCCCTGGTCGGCTGCTCGGCCGCCCTCACCCTGTCGGGCATTCCCTTCTTCGGCCCGGTGGCCGCGGCACGGGTGGGCTATATCGACGGCCAGTACGTGCTGAACCCGACCATCGAGCAGACCGAGGCCTCCAAGCTCGATCTGGTGCTCGCCGGCACCGAGGAAGGCGTGCTGATGGTCGAGAGCGAGGCGGGCGAGCTGTCCGAGGAGATCATGCTCGGCGCCGTCACCTTCGGCCATGCCGCGTTCCAGCCGGTGATCCGCGCGATCATCGAGCTGGCCGAGGTCGCCGCCAAGGAGCCGTGGGCGCTGCCCGAGCCGTCCGCCGAGCAGGCAGCGCTTGCCGGCCGGGTGGACGCGCTGGCCCGCGCCGCGCTGGCCGATGCCTATCTGGAAAAGCAGAAGGGCGTGCGCCAGGACAAGGTGGCCGCCGCGAAGAAGGCCGCCGCCGCCGCGCTCACCGCCGAGGGGCTGGACCCGGCCGCCGCCAAGGGTCTGTTCAAGGACCTCGAAGCCGACATCGTGCGCAACGCCATCCTGGACACCGGCCTGCGCATCGACGGGCGCGACACCCGCACCGTGCGCCCGATCATCGGCGAGGTGGGCGTGCTGCCGCGCGCGCATGGCTCCGCGCTGTTCACCCGTGGCGAGACCCAGGCGCTGTGCGTGGCGACGCTGGGCACCGGCCAGGACGAGCAGATCGTGGACGCGCTGGAAGGCGAGTATCGCGAGCATTTCATGCTGCACTACAACTTCCCTCCGTACTCGGTGGGCGAGGCTGGCCGCATGGGCAGCCCCGGCCGGCGCGAGATCGGCCATGGCAAGCTGGCCTGGCGGGCGATCCATCCGGTGCTGCCGGGCAAGGACAAGTTCCCGTACACGCTGCGCGTGGTCAGCGAGATCACCGAGAGCAACGGCAGCTCCTCGATGGCCACCGTCTGCGGCTCCTCGCTGGCGCTGATGGATGCGGGTGTGCCGCTGGCGCGTCCGGTGGCGGGCATCGCCATGGGGCTGATCAAGGAGGATCGCGGCTTTGCCGTGCTGTCCGACATCCTTGGTGACGAGGACCATCTGGGCGACATGGATTTCAAGGTCGCCGGCACCGAGGCGGGCGTGACCAGCCTGCAGATGGACATCAAGATCACCTCGATCACGCCCGAGATCATGCGCATCGCGCTGGATCAGGCGCGCGACGGGCGGCTGCACATCCTGGGCGAGATGGCCAAGGCGCTGACCACCGCGCGCGGCGATGTGGCGGCCACCGCGCCGCGCATCACCAGCATCAACGTGCCGAAGGAAAAGATCCGTGAGGTGATCGGCACCGGCGGCAAGGTGATCCGCGAGATCGTCGAGCAGACCGGCTGCAAGATCGACATCGAGGATGACGGCACCATCAAGATCGCCGCCACCGACACCGCGATGGCGCAGGCCGCGATCGACAAGATCCGCGGCATCGTCGCCGAGCCCGAGATCGGCGTGATCTACACCGGCAAGGTGGTGAAGACCGCCGATTTCGGCGCCTTCGTGAACTTCCTGGGCAGCAAGGACGGGCTGGTTCACATCTCCGAGCTGGCGCAGAGCCGGGTCAACAAGACCACCGACATCATCAATGTCGGCGACGCGGTGAAGGTGAAGGTCATCGGCTTTGATGATCGCGGCAAGGTGAAGCTGTCGATGCGGGTGGTCGATCAGGCCACCGGCGAGGACATCTCCGACAAGGTCGGCGCCAAGGGCGGCGGTGGCCGCCGTGAGTTCGGCGACCAGCCCGCCGGCTAGGATGGGGGTCACGCCGGGGTGGGCATTGCCGCCCACCCCGCGCATCCCATTTCTGCGGATGTTCTGTTACTAACGTCGGTGCCCCGGGCGTCATCCCGCGATGTCGGGGGTGGGACGCGGGGCGGGAGCGGTCACAAGGTGCGGCGATGAAACCGATCAACGCGATCCGCATGGGCGGGATCGAGGTGCTGCCGGTGGTCGAGGGCGGCAAGGGCGTTGCCGTCTCCAACGGCCAATCCGCCGGCCATTGGGCGGCCAGCGGCGGGGTGGGCACCTTCAGCGCGGTCAACGCCGACAGCTATGACGAGGCCGGCCGGGTGATCCCGCAGATCTACCACGGCGCCACCCGGCGCGAGCGGCACGAGGAGCTGGTCGCCTACGCCATCCGCGGCGGCGTCGAGCAGGCCCGCCGCGCCTATGACATCGCCGGCGGCAAGGGCCGCATCCACGCCAACATCCTGTGGGAGATGGGCGGCGCGGAGCGGGTCGCCGACGGCATCCTGTCGCAGGTCGGCGGCATCGTGAACGGCGTCACCTGCGGTGCGGGCATGCCGTACCGCCTGTCCGACATCGCCGCCAAGTTCGGCATCCATTACTACCCCATCATCTCCTCGGCGCGCGCCTTCAACGCGCTGTGGAAACGCGCCTACTCCAAAACCTCCGAGCTGCTCGGCGGCGTGGTCTACGAGGACCCCTGGCTCGCCGGCGGCCATAACGGCCTGTCCAACAGCGAGGACCCGGCAAAGCCCGAGGACCCCTATCCGCGGGTCGCCGCGCTGCGCGCCGTGATGAACGGCTTTGGCCTGCACGACACCCCCATCATCATGGCCGGCGGCGTGTGGTGGCTGGAGGAGTGGGAGCACTGGCTGGACAATCCCGAGCTTGGCCCGGTGGCGTTCCAGTTCGGCACCCGCCCGCTGCTGACGGTGGAGAGCCCGATCAGCCCGGCGTGGAAAAAGCGGCTGCTGACGCTGAAGGAAGGCGAGGTGTTCCTCAATCACTTCAGCCCCACCGGCTTTTATTCCTCGGCGGTGAATAACGGCTTCATCCAGGAGCTGCGCCAGCGCAACGAACGCCAGGTGGCCTACACCGCCGAGCCGATCGGCGAGCATGTCGCCCCGTTCGGCGTCGGGCCGCGCAAGCGCGAGGTGTTTCTCACCCCCGCCGACCTCGGCCGGGTGCAGGCATGGGAAAGCCAGGGCTTCATCGAGGCGATGCGCACGCCCGACAGCACGCTGATCTTCGTCACCCCGGAAAAATCCGCCGAAATCCTCGCCGACCAGGTCGCCTGCATGGGCTGCCTCAGCCAGTGCCGCTTTTCCAACTGGTCGCATGTCGAGCCCGAGCTGACCAACGGCAAACGCCCCGACCCGCGCAGCTTCTGCATCCAGAAAACCCTGCAACTGGTGGCGCACGACAACGACAATCCCGACCAGCTCGAAACCAACCTGATGTTCAGCGGCCACAACGCCTATCGGTTCGGTGCCGATCCGTTCTACTCGAACGGGTTCATCCCCACCGTGCGGCAACTGGTGGATCGGATCATGACCGGGCGGTAGAAAGGGGAAGGGCTTCTTTTTTGAAAAAAAGAAGCAAAAAACTTTT
>DAHWBL010000002.1 GCA_027323595.1 Acetobacteraceae bacterium
GGCAGATGTCCTTGATATATTCGTGAACGCCGAAAATCTCCTCGTTCACCAGCACGATCGGGAACGGGCCGGTCCCCTCGGGCCGCGCCATGTAGCCCGGCAGCATCCCGTCGGCCACCGGCACCGACACATCGCCGGCGACCAACCCCTCGCTGTCGGTATGGATCGCCTGCGCCTGCACCGTGGTGGTGGCCAGCGTCAGCCCTGAGATCAACGAGGTCATCATGAAACCGCGCCGGGCCATGCCCGGATTTCGCAGCCCGATCAGTTCGTCCCCGATCAGTTCGTCGCCGATCAAGCCGTCATCTTCGCGCATGCACGCCTCCTGTGGTGGAACACCACATGAAGGCGTGCGCGCGGTTTCGGCAAGAGGCCAGTTCAGGCCATCTTCTTCTTCAGGTTCTCATCGAGCTTGTTGAGGAAATCCTGGGTGTTCAGCCACGACTGCTCGGGGCTGATCAGGATCGCCAGGTCCTTGGTCATGTAGCCGCTCTCCACCGTCTCGACGCAGACCTCCTCGAGCGCGGTGGCGAAGTCGGTGACATCGGGGGTGTTGTCGAAGCGCCCGCGATAGGCCAGCCCGCGCGTCCAGGCATAGATCGAGGCGATCGGGTTGGTGGAGGTCTCGCGGCCCTGCTGGTGCTGGCGATAATGGCGCGTCACCGTGCCGTGCGCGGCTTCGGATTCCACCGTGCTGCCATCGGGGCTCAGCAGCACCGAGGTCATCAGCCCGAGCGAGCCGAAGCCCTGCGCCACGGTGTCGGACTGCACATCGCCGTCATAGTTCTTGCACGCCCACACATAGCCGCCCGACCATTTGAGGCACGCGGCGACCATGTCGTCGATCAGCCGATGCTCGTAGGTGAGGCCGGCGGCCTTGAAGCGGTCGGCGAACTCGGCGTCGAACACCTCCTGGAACACATCCTTGAACATGCCGTCATAGGCCTTGAGGATGGTGTTCTTGGTGGACAGATACACCGGGTATTTGCGATCCAGCCCGTAATTGAAGCTGGCGCGGGCGAAACCCTCGATCGAGGCGCGCAGATTGTGCATGCCCAGCGCCACGCCCGGACCCTTGAAGTCGAACACGTCGAGCGTGGTGGAGGCCCCGCCATCGGCCGGCTGGTAGGTGAGGGTGACCTTGCCGGGGCCGGGGATCTTCATGTCCATGGCGCGGTAGATGTCGCCATAGGCATGGCGGCCGATGATGATCGGCTGGGTCCATTGCGGCACCAGCCGGGGGACGTTGCGGCAGATGATCGGCTCGCGGAAAATCGTGCCGTCGAGAATGTTGCGGATGGTGCCGTTCGGGCTGCGCCACATCTTCTTGAGCTTGAACTCGACCACCCGCGCCTCGTCGGGGGTGATGGTCGCGCATTTCACGCCCACGCCGTATTTCTTGGTCGCGTTGGCGGCGTCGATGGTCACCTGGTCATCGGTCTGGTCGCGATATTCCATGCCGAGGTCATAATATTCGAGATCGATATCCAGATATGGCAGGATCAGCTTTTCCTTGATGAAGCCCCAGATGATCCGGGTCATCTCGTCCCCGTCCATCTCGACGACGGGAGTCTTCACCTTGATCTTTGCCATTCCATCCTCATTTCAACACGTTAGGTCCAGCGCGCGGCCGACGCGGCGGACATTCGCACCGGGGCGCGCGGCGGGCAAGTATCGCGCGCCGATTTTATCCACGCTTGCCACCCGCCGCACCGGCGCGGCAGGCTCGCCCGATGCACCCCATCGCGGTCTATCTCGCCGGCCCTGACGTGTTCGCCCCCGAAGCCGCCGCGCTGTTCGCCCGGCGGGCCGGCCTGTGCGCGGCGCTGGGTCTGCGCGCGATCACCCCGCTCGATCCGTTCGACGACCCGCCGGACTGGGCGGCCCTGCCGCTGTGGCACAGGATCGCGCGGCGCAACGAGGCGCGGATCGCCGCGGCGGAGGCGGTCATCGCCAATCTCAGCCCGTTCCGAGGCCCCAGCGCGGACGCCGGCACCATCTATGAAATCGGCTACGCCCGCGGCCTGGGTCGGCCGATCTTCGCCTACAGCACCGATGCCGCGGGCCTGCTCGCGCGCAGCCTGGGTCATGTCGGCGCCGATGCGCGCCGCGACGGCCCGTCCTGGCGCGACCGCGACGGCATGGAACTGGAGGATTTCGGCTGCCGCGACAATCTGATGATCGACGGCGCGCTCGCCGACGCCGGCGCCTGGGCAGTGGACCAGGGCGCCGACGCCGACACGCTGTTCGCCCGCGCCGCCGGGCTGTGCGCGGCGGCGCTTGGGGCTACTTGTTGATCAGCGCCGCGCCGGCCTTGGAGCACGCCTCGTCCTGCGACCCGGTGCCGCCCGACGCGCCGACCGCGCCGATCATCCGGCCGTTCTCGACCAGCGGAATGCCGCCGCGCGAGGCGATCACGTCATCGAGCGTCAGCAGATAGGTCATGCCGGCCTGCACGCCACTTTCGAACAGTTTGGTCTCCCGCCGATACATCGCCGCGGTGCGCGCCTTGTGCTGCGCCAGCGTGATCGAGGCGATCTGCGAGCCGTCCATGCGCGCGAACGCCACCAGCCTGCCCTCGGTGTCCACCACCGCGGCGTTCATCTTCCAATCATGCTTCTTGCATTCCGCGACCACGGCGTTGACCACCGCCTGCGCGCGCTCCAGCGTGATCGGCGTGCCCGGCGGCAGGTCGAACGGCATCTTGTCGGGAATCGCGTCCAGCGGGTTGGCCGCCGGTGCCTGCGCGAGCGCGGGGCGCAGCGCGAGCGGGGCGGCGAGCGCACACAGCATCAGGCCCCACAGGGGTGCGTGTCTGGTCATTGGTTTCCTCCCGTTTGGTGGGCGCCGCGGTCGCGGCGCGGGAACCGATGCTGGAGGTTTCGGCACGCCCGCGCAAGCCGGCCGATCAGGCGTGCCCGGCGGTGCCGGACAAATTCACCGGGTCGATATGAAGCGTCGCCAGCGCCCGGCGCCACTTGGTCGCGTGCCCGGCGTCGAACACCAGCTCCACCGGCGCGGGCAGCGCCAGCCAGGCATTGTCCTGGATCTCCTGGTCGAGCTGTCCGGGTCCCCAGCCGGCGTAGCCGGCCAGCACGCGTGCGCGCGGCGCCGGCGTGGCGCTGAGAACGTGCCGCAGCAGCACGGGCGACGTCGACAAGTAGACGCCGTCGCAAATCGTCCGGTAGTCGGTCTGCGCCGGCGGATCGGCAAGGAGAATC
>DAHWBL010000005.1 GCA_027323595.1 Acetobacteraceae bacterium
CGCCAGCGCGACACTGACCAGACAGGCGCCGCCGACGCCTTGCAGCGCGCGAAACCCGACCAGCACCGGCAGGCTGTGGCTGGTGGCGCAGCCCAGCGAGGCGAGGGTGAACACCACCAGTCCGGCCAGATAGACGCGCCGATAGCCCAGCCGCTCACCGAGTGCCGCGAACGGCAGGATGCAGACGGTGACCGCGAGCTGATAGGAGGTGACCGCCCAGATGGTGGCGGCGGCGGAAACCCCCAGATCGGTGGAGATCGCCGGCAGGGCGATGTTGGCGATCACGGAATCGATGCTGGTCAGCACCACGCCGAGGCAGACGGTGAGCATGGCAAGCGCGCGCCGCGCCGGCGGCAGCCCGCCGGATGCCTCGCGCGCCGGTTCGTTTGTCGCTGGGATCATGTCCCTGGCTTAGCGGCCGCTTCCGATGCGGTCCAGATGATGTCTGGTATGTGGTGCGATCAGGCGCGGCCGAGCCCGGCGCCGGGGAACACCAGCGACTTGATCACCACCGGCACCGCGCCCGAGCTGGGCAGGATCGCGCCGATATCGATGAAGTCGAATTCCTTGATGGCGATGCCGTCGATCGAGATCACCGGCAGACCGAGCTTCGCCTCCTCGTTGACATGGATGCCGACCAGGCCGCCGACATCGCCCTCGCCGACCAGGATCAGCGGATGGCCCCGCGCGGTGAGTTCGGCCATGCCGGCGGCGAGGCCGCGGGTGAAATCATCGAGCCGGGCGAAGGTTGCCGAGCCCTGCCAGCGATAACAGATGGCGACCGCGCGCTGGCCGGTGTGCAGATCGTGGCGGGCGAGTGCCGCGCGGATCGCCGCGGCGATGTCGGCGGGCGTCAGTTGTTCGCCGGCGAGCGGAAAATCCGGCGCGATGACAGCGATGTTGCGCACCGGCAGCAGCGCCGGCGGGTCGATGAAGATGGTGCTGCCGCTGACCTGCACGCTGTATTGCGAGGCGCCGATGACGGTGGCGCGAATGCCCTCGGTGGGGGTTTCGATCAATGGCGCCCAGGCGGCGACGCGATCGCGGATGGCACGCGCGAGCGGCGCGCCCAGATCGGCGAAATCCCCGCTCTGGCGATCATAGATGAATTCGGCGACGCCGCCGGAGAACTGCACCACATCGGGGCGCGGCCCGGCCGGCAGCGGGTCGAGCCGCAGCAGCGCGGCGGTGGCGTCCGACAGGGCGGGCGCGCTGATCGCCTCCATCAGCCGCTCGGCCATCCGGCCGGCGATCGCCGCGCGCGTCGCCTGGTCGAGCCGGTCGCCGACCGACGCATCCAGACCGAACTCGGCGGCGAAGCGGCGGCCGGCGGGTTCGATGCGGCTGATCCGCCCGTCCGGATCGACGCAGATCAGCCGCGCGCCGATGTCGATCGCGGTCTGCGCGACGATCCGCCCGTCCTGGCAGATCGCGATCTTGCTGGTGCCGCCGCCAACATCGATGTTCATCACGCGCACCGGGCTTCGGATGGAGCGTGCCACCGCGCCCGAGCCGTGCGCGGCAAGCCCGGTCTCCAGCGCGTCGCCGGCGCTGAGCGCGACGAACCTGCCGGCCTGTCCGGCGAACAGCTCACCGATGGCGCGCGCGTTGCGCCGGCGCACCGCGACCCCGGTGAGGATCAGCGCGCCGGTGTCGATGCTGTCGGGCGCGATGCCGGCGGCCTCGTACTGCGCGGCGATGAAGGCGCCGAGCCGGGCGGTGTCGATTTCCTCCTCGTTGTCGCTGTAGGGGGTGAGCAAGATGTCGGACTGGTGCAGCACCTCGCGCGAGGCGATCACGTAGCGATGATCGAGCCGTTCGAGCAGCAGCCGCGAGACCACCAGATGCGAGGTGGACGAGCCGATATCGACGCCGACCGAGACCAGCTCGATCTCGTCCTCGCCTTCGAGGCTGCGCCCGGCGTTGCTGAAATAGACCTGCCCGTCGGCATCGTTCATTTCCTGAATTTCTCAGGCACTTCGAACCAGGCCGGGTCCATCCGGCTGGGCACGCCCTCGCGCGCCAGGGTGGCCAGATATTCCTCGCGGATGGCCGGGTCCTCGCCCCAGTAGGGGATCGCGCTGCCGCCTTCCTGCAGCTCCATCGCGGTGTAGTCGGTATGTTTCTCCCCCGGCGGACCGGGCTCGCGGCCCGGCGAGTTGGGGCCGAACCAGGCGGTGAGGCGGAACGGGTCCTTGCTCACGGAAAAATGCTGATGGTACCAGCGTGCGCCGCCAGGAGCCGCGGTGACCATGCCGAACTGTTCGTAATCGAGCCGCCGAACCTGGTCGGCCTTGCCATCCTTCCAGGGGGTGGCGCCCAGATGCTCGGGCCAGGTGTAGGTGTAGCCCTTGCCCTTGAGGCAGATCAGCACCGCGGCCGAGGTGTGGGCATGCGCCTTCGAATAGCGGCCGTTCTCATGCTGGCCGATCCACAGATAGAAGCTGTTGCCGGTCCTGAACGGCTCGACCCGGCGATAGCCCGGCGAGCGGCGGTTATCGAGCGGCAATTCGCATCCGACCACGTCGGGGATGAAGTTGGTGCGGCGCATGGCCAGCCCGCGCACCGGATCGGGTTCGATGTCGTCGCGCGGCTTGTAGAAATCCGCCGCCCCGCTGAAACGATCGCGGAACAGGAAGGGGTTTTCGAAGATCGCGCCGACATTGTTGATCTGGTTGAGCACGTTGGGCGCGTTGGTGCCGGCGAGCAGCAGCGCCGGCGCGGAGCTGGCGTTGACGATGCGGTGCATGGCGTTCATCGGGATCGAGAACATCGAGCCCTTCTGCCATTCGAACACGTGCCGGCCGGGCTCGCCGTCGAGCCAGACCTCGGTGGAGCCGCGTCCTTCGACGACGAGGAAAATCTCCTCGTACATGTGTTTTTCAGGGTTGAGCGCGCCCGAGCCGGGCACCTCGACGACGTAGCAGCCCCATTTGCCCTCGGTGCCGTAGAGCTGGATGTAGCTGCCGCGCCCGCCCATGCGGGTCCATGGCGCGAGCGGCAGATCGCTCACCGTCTTCACGCCGATGTCGCGGAACACCGGGATGCCCTCGGATTCCATGAAGCTGTCATAAGCGGTTTTCGGCCGCTTGAAGACGCCGAAGCCGGCGCGCTGGCCAGCCCCTGGTTCGTGCCAGTGGGTCATTCCGGCGGCGTCATGGGGCATTGTCGTTCTCCTTCATGCGGCGTCTAGCTCGGGTTTCCAGGATTGATAGAATTGTCCCTGCGCGGCAACCAGGGCTGCGGCCTCGGCAGGCGTGCGCGCGACGAGTTCGGTGCCTAAGCCCTGCGCCCAGGCGCGCACGCCGGGGTCGGCCTGTGCTGCGGCGAGTGCCTCGGCGAGGCGGGTCTGCACGGCCGGCGGCAGGCCCGGCGGGGCGGCGACGATGCGCTCGATCATGATCGCCGACAGGCCGGGCTGGCCCAGGCTGGTGGCATCCTCGGCGCCGGCGATGGAGCTGTGCGGCTCGAAGCTCGCCAGCACCCGCAGCAGCCCGCCCTGCTGCATCTGGCGCAGCAGCGGCAGGGTGGCCACCACCGCGTCGCCATCGCCACGGATGGCGGCGACGACGTAATCGTTGGAGCCGCGATAGCCGGTGATGAAGCGCCCGCGCAGGCCGAGCAGATGCATGGCGATGACGGTGGCGGCGAACGCGGTGCCCTCGCGCCCGGTGGTGGTGAAGCGGATCGGCAGGCTGGCCGACAGCGCGCGCAGATCCGCCATCGAGCGCAGCGGTGAGCCGGCGGCGACGGCGATGCCATAGGCGTCGCGGCCCATGCTGCCGAGATAGCTGAACCGGGCGAGATCGTAGGCCGCCGCACCCTGTCGCTGGAGCACGAACATGCCGGGGATGTTGATCACGCCCAGGGTGCCGCCGTCGGGGCGGGCGCGATAGAGCTGCGCGACGCCGAGGCTGCCGCCGCCGGCGGTGATGTTGTCAGGGATCACCCGGGTTGGCGGCGGCAGATGGGCAGCGATCGCGGGGGCGAAGCTGCGCACCGCGAGGTCGAACCCGCCGCCGGCGCCATAGGGGATGATGAAGCGGATGTCGCGCCCGGCCGGCTCGGCGGCGCGCGCGGCGGCGGGCAGGGCGGCGAGGCCGGCGAGAAGGTGGCGGCGGTTCATCCATCGACTCCATCGAACAGCAGCCCGGCGGGCAGATCGAGCCCGAGCAGCCAGGCAAACATCAGCCATAGCACCGCCACCAGCCCGACGCCGCCGGCGATCGCGGCGGGCCAGGACAGCCGCGCGCCCAGGCGCAGCGCGAGCGGCACCG
>DAHWBL010000013.1 GCA_027323595.1 Acetobacteraceae bacterium
CCGCGGGCACGCTGATCCACATCGAGGCGAGCCGCCCCGAGACCCTCGCTTTGCTGCAGCATGACCAGACCGCCCTGCACCAGGCGCTCGACCTCGCCGGCATCGCCAGCGCCGACCGCTCCATCAGCTTCAGCCTGGGCACCGACGGCGGCCCGCCGCAGGGCGACACCGCCCGCCCGCACACCCCGATCGGCCAGGCCGGCGGCCCGCCGTCGCACGATCTGCCCGCCGCTCCGCCGCCGCGCGCCCGCCCCACCAGCCGCCTTGGCCTCGACATCACCGCCTGACCCGCCGCCAGACCCGCCGACAGACCCAGGCGTCAACCGGAGACACCCGATGAGCACCAGCACCGCCGCCACCCAGGCCGCCGGCACCGCCAGCACCGCGTCGGCCGCCACCACCGCCAGCATCGGCGCCAACGCGCTGTCCTCGCTGACCAGCAACTTCAACAGCTTTCTCAATCTGCTGATGACCCAGCTGCAAAACCAGGATCCCACCGCGCCGATGGATTCGAGCCAGTTCACCACCGAGCTGGTGCAATTCACCGGCGTTCAGCAGCAGATCAGCACCAACTCCAGCCTCACCCAGCTGATCCAGCTCACCCAGTCGAACCAGGTGCTGCAATCCGCCGCCGCGGTCGGCCACCAGGTCGCGGTGCAGTCCGCGCAGGTGCCGCTGCAGAAAGGCACCGCCACCGTGCAGTACAGCCTTCCTGCCGCCGGCGCGGTGCAGGCGGTGGTCAGCAACGCCGCGGGCACCCCGGTCTACAGCACCACCGTGCAAGGCGCGGCCGGCCAGAACAGCTGGAGCTGGAACGGCCGGGCGGCCAACGGCAGCCAGTTGCCCGATGGCGCCTACACCGTGGCGCTCAGCAACGCCGCCGGCGGCGCGGTGCCGTTCAACTCGGTCGGCACCGTCACCGGCGTCGTCAACAACGCCGGCACGCTCGATCTTCAGCTCGGCAACCTCGCGGTGCCGTTCTCCGCATTGCAGTCCATGCTGAACTGACATCCCCCACGCGGCCACCGCCGCCGCGTTAACCTCGGTTCAACCGACGCCGCTGCACAACACACCCTGGCACCTTCCCTGGCCGCCTGAGGTGACGTGTGGACGCAGAACTGGTCGAGAACACATCCGGACTTCTGGGCGGCCAATCCGGTGCCGCGGGTTTGGGTGGCCTGCTTGCGCCGTTGCGCGCGCTGGGGGTCTCGCGTCTCGCCGCGCTGGCCATCGCCGCGGTCACCGTGCTCGGCCTGCTCGCGCTGATGGTCCTGCGCGGCCAGCAGAACCAGATGGCGCTGCTCTACGGCGACCTCGAAACCCGTGATTCCGCCGCCGTGGTCGACGCGCTGGAGCGCGCGCACATCCCCTATGAGCTGCGCGCCGATGCCAGCCGCATCCTGGTCCCGGCCGACCAGGTGGCGCGCCTGCGCCTCACCCTCGCCCGTGAGGGCCTGCCCTCCGGCGGCTCGGTCGGCTACGAAATCTTCGACCGCGGTGACGCGCTGACCTCCACCCAGTTCCAGCAGGAAATGAACCTCTCGCGCGCCCTCGAAGGTGAGCTCGCGCGCTCCATCCGCACCATCACCGGCGTGCGCGCCGCGCGCGTGCATCTGGTGCTGCCCCGCCACGACCCGTTCGAGCGCAACAAACAGGAGGCACAGGCCTCGGTGCTGCTGTCCATGACCGGCGCGGCGCGGCTGGACCGCGAGGGCGTGCAGGCGGTGCTCAACCTGATCTCCGCGGCGGTGCCCGGTCTGCGCGCGCAGAACATCGCCATCATCGACTCCCGCGGCGACCTGCTGGCCCGCGCCGGCCAACCCACCGACGCCGCCGGCAACGCCCAGTCCGCCGACGAACTGCGCCGCGCCACCGAGCTGCGCATCGCCCGCGGCGTCGAGGAGCTGCTCGAACGCAGCCTGGGCACCGGCCACGTTCGCGCCGAGGCCGCCGTCGATCTCGATACCGAGCGGATGCAGGAGACCCAGGAAAAATACGACCCCGACAACCAGGTCACCCGCAGCGAACAAAGCGTCACCGACAGCAGCCGCAACACCGAGCCCTCCACCGCGGTCAGCGTGCAGAACAACCTTCCAAATGCCGACCCCGCCCCCGGCGCCGCCGGCGCGCAGACCGCGCACCAGGAAGGAACCACCAACTACGAAATCGGCAAGACCGTGCGCACGCTGATCCGCGACCAGCCGCAGTTGCGCCGCCTGTCGGTCGCGGTGATGGTCGATGCGCAGGAGGTGCGCGCGCCCGACGGCAGCGTGAGCGTGCAGGACCGCTCGCCCGAGGAGTTGGCCCGGCTCACCGCGCTGGTGCGCAGCGCCGTCGGCTACGATGAAAAGCGCGGCGATCATGTCGAGGTGGTGAGCATGCGCTTCACCCCGCCGGACAGCATCGCCGAGCCCACCGCCAGTCGCTGGCTCGCGCTCGACAAGGCGGATCTGCTGCGCCTTGGCGAATCCGGCCTGCTGGCATTGATCGCGCTGCTCGCCATCATGCTGGTGGCGCGGCCGGTGGCGCTGCGCCTGGCCGCCGCGCCGGGCCGCCCGCTGGCCATCGCCGGGGGTGGCGCCGGCGGCACCTCCGCCGACCTTGGCGCCGACGCCCGCGCGGCGTCCGCCGGCGACGATCCGATGGTCGAGGATGCGATGGTGCAGGTCGCGCGCGTCGAAGGCGCGGTGCGCGCCGCCTCGGTACGCCGCATCGCGCAGTTGGCCGAGGCGCATCCTGAGGAAACCCTGTCGATGGTGCGTCGCTGGATGCTCGATCACGAGGAAGCCTGATGGCCCGCCTGGACGATTTCCGCGCCGTCACCGGACCACAGAAAGCCTCGATCCTCATGCTGGCACTCGGCGAGGAACAGTGCGCGCGGCTGTTCAGCATGATGCATGAGGACGAGATCCGCGAAATCTCCGCGGCGATGGCGCAACTGGGCAATGTGCGCGCCGAGATGGTGGAGCGCCTGTTCACCGAATATGCCGACGGCGTCTCACAGGCCGGCAACCTGGTCGGCAGCTACGAAAGCACCGAGCGGCTGCTGCAACGCACCCTGCCGCGCGACCGTGCCGCCCAGATCATGGAAGAAATCCGCGGTCCCGCCGGACGCACCATGTGGGACAAGCTCGGCAATGTCAGCGAGGCGGTGCTGGCGAGCTACCTGAAAAACGAATATCCGCAGACCGTCGCGGTGGTGCTCTCCAAGGTCCGCCCCGACCACGCCGCGCGCGTCCTCGCGCTGCTGCCCGAAGGCTTCGCGCTCGAGGTGGTGATGCGCATGCTGCGCATGGAAAGCGTTCAAAAAGACGTGCTCGACGGGGTGGAGCGCACCCTGCGCGCGGAATTCATGTCCAACCTCGCGCGCAGCACCCGGCGTGACTCGCATGAGATGATGGCTGAAATCTTCAACAATCTGGACCGCCAGTCCGAGGCCCGCTTCATCGCCGCCCTGGAGGAACGCAACCGCGAATCCGCCGAGCGGATCAAATCCCTGATGTTCACCTTCGACGATCTCGCCCGCCTCACCCCGATGGCGGTGCAGACGCTGCTGCGCGAGGTCGAGAAGGACAAGCTGCCGATCGCGCTGAAGGGCGCATCGGAAAAGCTGCGCGAGCTGTTCTTCTCCAACCTGTCCGAGCGCGCCGCCAAAATGCTGCGCGAGGACATCGAGGCACTCGGCCCGGTGAAGCTGCGCGATGTCGATGAGGCACAATCGGCCATCGTCGTGCTGGCCAAGGACCTCGCCGCCCAGGGGCGCATCGACATGGCCGAAGGCGGCGACGAGGAGATGGTGATCTAGCATGAAAAATTCCCTTGGCACCAGGCACCGCGGCTGGCTGTTCGACGAGGATTTCGACATCCCGCCGGCCGACGCACCGGGCGGGGTCGAGCCCGAATTCATCGCGCCGGTCTACAGCCTTGCCGATCTGGAGGCCGCGCGCGCCACCGCCGCGGCCACCGCGCGCACCGCCGCCCTGGCCGACGCCACCGGCCAGGACACCGCCATGGCCGCCGCCGCCTGCGCGCGCATCGCCGACGCGCTCGCCGCCAGCACCGAACAGGCCCACGCGCTCGCCGAATCCGTCGCCCGCCCGCTCGCCACCGCCCTGCTCGCCGCCCTGCGCGCCGCCCTGCCCACGCTGTTCGCCCACCACGGCACGCGCGAGACCGCCGCCCTGGTCGCGCGCATCGCCCCGGCCCTGCGCTGTGTCCCGCGCGCCACCATCAGCCTCGATCCGCCAAGCCTTGCGGTCATCGCCGCCCTGCCCGCGATCGTCGCCATCGACCCCGAACGGCTGAGCCTGCGCGCCGACCCCACCCTCACCGCCGGCGAGATCGCCATCACCTGGCAGGATGGCGGCCTGCGCCGCGATCTCGCCGGCCTGCTCGGTGAGATCGACCAGTTGCTCGAACTTTCCGGCTTCCTGGAGACCCCGCATGGCCGATGAACTGCAACTCGCCGAACTCGCCGATGCCCTGCCCGGCAGCGATCCGCAATCCGCGCGCGGCGCGCGCGAGCTTGAAGCCGTCTACGACATTCCCGTCACCGTCAGCGCGGTCCTCGGCCGCGCCACCATGCCGGTGAACCAGCTGCTGAAGCTTGGTCGCGGCGCGGTGGTCGAGCTGGATCGAAAACTTGGTGAAGCCATCGACATCTATGTCAACAACCGCCTGGTCGCGCGCGGCGAGGTGGTGATGGTCGATGACAATCGCCTCGGCGTCACCATGACCGAGATCGTCAAGGGGGACCGACAGAATTGATCCACCCCGCGCCAAAATGGCGGCTCTCATGCGTGTTCTGATCATTGGTGATCTGGCCGGCGAACTCGGCAACGCCGCCCGCATCGCCATCACCCGCGGCGCCAGCCTGATCCAGGCCGACGGGATCGACGCAGCACTGGCGCGGCTGCGCGCCGATGGCCGCGTCGATCTGGTGCTGTGCGATCTCGCGCACGACATCGCCGCCCTGGCGCGCGCGCTCACCACCGAGCGCATCGCCGCCGGCATCGTCGCCTGCGGTGTCGATGCCGACCCCGCCGCCGCCGCCCGCGCCATCCGCGACGGCGCCCGCGAATTCCTGCCGCTCCCGCCCGACCCCGATCTGATCGCGGCCATCCTGCTCGCCGCCTCCGGCGAGAGCCATCTGCTCATCGCCCGCGATCCGCTGATGCTCGATCTGCTGCACCAGGTCGAACGCATCGCCACCGCCGACGTGTCCATCCTGATCGGCGGAGAATCCGGCACCGGCAAGGAAGTCCTCGCCCGCCACATCCATCGCCGCTCACGCCGCGCCGGCGGCCCGTTCGTCGCGCTGAACTGCGCCGCCCTGCCCGAGGCGCTGCTCGAATCCGAATTGTTCGGCCACGAAAAAGGCGCCTTCAGCGGCGCGCTGGCCCGGCGCATCGGCAAGTTCGAGGCAGCCGAGGGCGGCACCCTGCTGCTCGACGAAATCGGTGAGCTGGACATCCATCTTCAGGCCAAGCTCCTGCGCGCCATCCAGGAGCGCGAAATCGACCGTCTGGGCGGCACCGCCC
Source organism: Acetobacteraceae bacterium (assembly GCA_027323595.1). Lineage (GTDB taxonomy): Bacteria > Pseudomonadota > Alphaproteobacteria > Acetobacterales > Acetobacteraceae > CAIVDX01. The sequence goes on from DAHWBL010000013.1 coordinate 5,541, forward strand.
CGGTGCGGGTGGATGTGCGCATCCTCGCCGCCACCAACCGCGACCTGCCGGCCGAAATCACCGCCGGGCGATTCCGCGAAGATCTTTATTTCCGCCTCAACGTCGTCGCCCTGCGCATCCCGCCGCAGCGCGAACGCCCCACCGACATCGTGGCGCTCGCCACCCATTTCGTGGCGCATTTTTCCACCCTCAACGGCCTGCCGCCACGCCATCTGTCAGACACCGCGATCGCGCGGCTGCGCACCCACCCGTGGCGCGGCAATGTGCGCGAGCTGGAAAACACGCTGCACCGCGCAGTGCTTCTCGCCAACACCCCCCTCATCGACGCCGACGCCATCGCCACCACGCCGGCGGCACCCACACCCACGCCGACCCCCACCGGTCTTGCCGGCCGCAGCATGGCCGAGGTCGAACGCACGCTCATCCTGGACACGCTGGGCCACACGCTGGGCAACCGCACCCACGCCGCCGCCATCCTGGGCATCTCCATCCGCACGCTGCGCAACAAGCTGCGCGACTACACAGCCCAAGGTATCCGCGTCCCCGCCGCCGACGCCACACTGACCGCCGCCTGACATGGCCTTCGCCCTGCCCACCAGCCTCGCCGATCTGCGCCGCTACGCCCCCGGCTCGGACATCGGGCTCGCGCTCGGCATCATCGCGCTGCTCGCCGTGCTGGTGGTGCCGCTGCCGCCGATCCTGCTCGATCTGGGGCTGTCCATCTCGGTCACCGCCTCGGTGCTGGTGCTGATGGTGGCGGTGTTCCTCCGCCGCCCGCTCGATTTCACCTCGTTCCCGACATTGCTGCTGCTCACGACGTTGTTGCGCCTGTCGCTCAACGTCGCCACCACCCGGCTCATCCTGTCGCGCGGCCACGAGGGCCCCACCGCCGCCGGCCACGTGGTCGCGGCCTTCGGCGGCTTCCTGATGGGCGGCGACGTGGTGATCGGCCTCATCCTGTTCGCCATCCTGCTGGTGGTGAATTTCATGGTCATCACCAAGGGCTCCGGGCGCATCGCCGAAGTCGCCGCGCGCTTCAGCCTCGATGCCATGCCCGGCAAGCAGATGGCGATCGACGCCGATCTGTCCTCGGGCATGATCAAGGAGGACACCGCCCGCCGCCGCCGCCGCGAACTGGAGGAGGAAAGCGGCTTCTACGGCGCGATGGACGGTGCCGCGAAATTCGTCCGCGGTGACGCCATCGCCGCCCTCATCATCACCTCGATCAACATCATCGGCGGGCTGGCCATCGGCATCATCCGCCACGGCATGGCCTTCGGTGACGCCGCCGCCACCTTCACCACCCTCACCGTCGGCGACGGCCTGGTCTCACAAATCCCCGCCCTGCTGGTCTCCACCGCGGCCGGCATCGTGGTCACCAAGGGCAGCACCGAGGGCTCCGCCCACGCCGCCCTGGTGCGCCAGCTCGGCGGCAGCGCGCAGCCGCTGGCACTCGCCGCCGCCGCCGCCTTCGTGCTGGCCCTCATGCCCGGCCTGCCGGCGCTGCCCTTCCTGGGCCTGTCCGGCCTCGCCGGCACCGCCGCCTGGTGGCGCCACCACCACCCCACCAGCCCCGAGCCGGAGGCCCTGCCCACCCCGCCGCCGCTCGAAGCCCCGATCACCGAGTCGCTGCGCATGGACATGATCCGCCTCGAACTCGGCTACGGCCTGCTGGCGCTCGCCGGCGGCGAGGGCGCGCGCCTGACCGAACAGATCAAGGCACTGCGCCGCTCGATCGCCGCCGAGATGGGCTTCGTGCTGCCGCCGGTGCGCATCCAGGACAACGTGCAGCTCGGCGCCGACGCCTATTCCATCCGCATCAAGGAACTCGAGGCCGCGCGCGGCGAGCTGCGCCCCACCGCCCTGCTGGTGATGGACCCCGCCGGCACCGCGCCCGACCTGCCCGGTGAGCCCGCCACCGACCCCGCCTTCGGCCTGCCCGCCATCTGGATCCCGCCCGCCGCCCGCGAAACCGCGATCCTGCGCGGCTACACCGTGGTCGATCCGGCCAGCGTGCTGACCACCCACCTCACCGAGGTCGCCCGCCAGAGCATGGCCGAGCTGCTCTCCTACGCCGAGACCCAGAAGCTGCTCGACGAATTGCCGCGCGAGCATCAACGCCTGGTCGGCGACCTCATCCCCGGCCAGTTCAGCCTCGGCGGCGTGCAGCGCGTGCTCCAGGCGCTGCTGGCCGAGCGCGTCTCGGTGCGCGACCTGCCCACCATCCTCGAAGGTATCGGCGAATCCTGCGGCAACAACCGCCCGATCCCGGCCATCGTCGCCCATGTCCGCGCCCGCCTCGCCCGCCAGATCAGCGAGGCCAACACCGGCCCCGATGGCTACATCCCGCTGATCACCTTGTCGCCGGAGTGGGAAAACAGCTTCGCCGAGGCGCTGGTCGGCCCGCCCGAAGACCGCCAGCTCGCCATGCCGCCCTCGCGCCTCACCGAATTCACCGTGCGGCTGCGCGCCAGCCTCGATGCCGCCACCGCCACCGGCGAACACGCCGTGCTGCTCTGCTCGGGCATGGTGCGCGGCCATGTGCGCGCCATCGTCGAGCGGGTGCGCCCGTCAACCTCGGTGCTGGCACAGGCGGAAATCTTCGCCCGCGCGCGCATCCGCACCGTGGGAACCATCTGACCGATGCGCCTGCGCATTTTCCGCGGTGCCTCGCTCGCCGAGGCAATGGGCGCGATCCGCACCGAGCTCGGGCCGGAGGCGCTGATCCTGTCCACCCGCCGCGGCGCCGGCTTCACAGAGATCACCGCCGCGCTCGAACCCCCCGAAACCGCGCCCGACCTACCGCACGCACCCCCACCGCCCGCACCCGCACCGCCCACCACCGCGCCGGACCGCTGGCTCTGGCACGGCGCGCCACCAGCCCTGCTGCCCAGCCTGCGCGCCGGCACCGCGCTCGATCGGCTGCTGCGCTTCACCACCACCGGCTTTGCCGCCCCGCTGCTGCTCGCCGGCCCGCCCGGCGCGGGCAAAACCCTCACCGCGGTTCGCCTCGCCACCCGCCTCGTGCTCGCCGGCCAGACGCCCATGCTGATCAGCACCGACGGGCAGCGCGCCGGCGCCACCGAACAACTGCTCGCCTTCTCCCGCCTGCTCGGCCTGGGCGTGGTCGCCGCCGCGCACCCCACCGCCCTGCAACGCGCCCTCGCCCACCGCGCCGACGCCGCGCCCGTGCTCATCGACACCCCCGGCATCGACGCCCGCGACCCCGAACAGATCGGCCACATCGCCGGCCTTGCCAGGCTCGCCGGCGCCACCCTGGCGCTGGTGCTGCCCGCCGGCCTCGATCCCGCCGACTCCGCCGAAATCGCCGCCGCCTTCGCCGCCGCCGGCGCCGAACAGCTGATCATCACCCGGCTCGACCATGCCCGCCGCCTCGGCGGCGTGCTCGCCGCCGCCGCCGCCGGCCTCGCCCTCACCGAGGCCGGGATCAGCGCGTCGGCCGCCGAGGGTCTGGTGCCGCTCACCCCCGAACTTCTCGCCGCCCGGCTGCACGCCTGGCCGGAGCCAACCCCCCCCATGATCCCACGCACATGAGCCTGCACACCCCGCGCATCCAGGCCCCGCGCCTGCACGCCATCGCCTCGGGCAAGGGCGGCGTCGGCAAGACCGTGCTCGCCATCACCCTCGCCCACGCGCTCGCCCGCGCCGGGCTGCGGGTGCTGCTGGTGGAC
>DAHWBL010000047.1 GCA_027323595.1 Acetobacteraceae bacterium
AGCCCGACGCGGCCGGACCAGCGCTCGGCCAGCAGATCATCGAGCCGGGTCGGCGCCGAGGAATTGCTGACGCGCAGCCGGTTCCAGGCCAGCACGCCGAGCGAGGCGGCGACGGTGAGTATCTGGTTGCTGTGCGGCACACGCGGATCGATGCCGAGCGCGGTCCAGTTGGTGGGCAGCAGCATGCCGCGCTGGTCGAGCCGGTGGATGTGCGTGGCGCCGGCGGTGACCAGGGCTGGCGGTGTGCCGCCGGAAAAGGCGATGCCCAGCGCCTCGGAGGTGGCAACCGGACCGACGACGACCTCGATGTGTGGCCAGTCGCGGTTGAAAACGGCGATCAGGCGGGCGGTCGCGGCGGGATCGAAGTTTGCGGACCACAGGACCGGACCACGGCTGACGGCGCGTTCGGCGAGCGCGCCAGCGAGGCGGCTGCTCGCCGCGGCGGGCAGCGGCAGAGCGGCGAGGCCGGCGAGCAGCGCCCGACGGCCTGGGCCAGATGGGCGAGGCGACATGGGCGGGTGCGCCAAGGTTGATCTCCTGGGAGGTTTGATCAAGCCTAGGGCGGGCGACTGTGGGCGGCCAGCGATAATTACGATATAATAATGAAAATGGACCGCTCGGCCGCCGGCTGCCGCGCGGGCATGGCAGGAAGGCGGTGCCGGCGGGTGGCGGTACGCGGCGTGAGCGGAGAGGATGGCGCCGGCAAGGGAACGGGGGGTGCTGCATGGCGCGGCGGAACTGGGGCGAACGCTGGTCGGTCCTTGCGCCCTGGCTGTTCGTGCTGATGTGGAGTTCGGGCTTCGTGGGCGCGAAATACGGCATGCCGTATGCGCCGCCGCTGACGTTTCTGGTGCTGCGTATGCTGGGCGTGATCCTGGTGATGGGGCTGCTGGTGTGGCTGGCCAGGTTGCGTTGGCCGGGGTGGCCGGCGGTGCTGCATGCGGCGGTGGCCGGGTTGATGTTGCAGGCCTGCTATCTGGGCGGGGTGTTCGCCGCGATCAGCCACGGGCTGTCGGCCGGGATGGTGGCGGTGATCGCGGGGTTGCAGCCGGTGTTGACCGCCGCGGTGGCGCCGCTGTGGCTGGGCGAGCGGGTCAGTGGGCGGCAATGGCTGGGGTTCGTGCTGGGGTTTGTCGGCGTGGTGCTGGTAGTGGGCAGCCGGCTCGCGCCGGGCAGCGAGTCGGCGGGCGGGGTGGGCTTCGCGCTGCTCGCATTGTTTGGCATCAGTGCAGGCACGCTCTATCAAAAACGCTTTGTGACGGTGATCGACCCGCGGCTCTCCGCGCTGATCCAGTATGGTGCCACGCTGTGCGTGCTGCTGCCGCTGGCGGTGGTGAGCGAGGATATGCGGGTGCGCTGGACGGGTGATTTCATCTTCGCGCTTGCGTTTCTGGTGCTGGTGCTTTCCGCTGGCGCGGTGCTGCTGTTGCTGGGGCTGATCCGGCATGGCGTGGCGTCCCGGGTGGCGAGCCTGTTCTTTCTGGTGCCGCCGACGACCGCGCTGATCGCCTGGGCGGTGTTTGGCGAGTCGCTGGGCAGGCTGGCGCTGCTGGGGATGGCGGTGGCGGCGGTGGGCGTGGCGCTGGTCAATCGGGGCGCGGGGGCGGCGCGGGGTGAGGCGGGCTTGATCCAGAACAAGGTCGGTGGGCGCGCATCCGCGCCATGATCAAGGCAACGACAAGGAGGGTCTGACGATGAAAGCAGCCGATGTGATGACCAAGGGCGTGCGCGCGGTGCCGCCAGGCACGACGGTGCGCGCGGCGATCCGGCTGATGCTCGATGTGCATATCAGCGGGCTGCCGGTGGTGGATTCCGAGGGCAAGCTGGTTGGGCTGGTGACCGAGGGCGATCTGCTGCGGCGCTCGGAGCTGGGCACCGAGAAGCAGCGGCCGGGGTGGCTCGCGTTCCTGCGCGGGCCGGGGCGCGGGGCGGAGGGATATGTGCGCAGCCACGCGCGGCGGGTCGAGGATCTGATGAGCATCGATGTGGTCAGCGTCGATGAGGACACCTCGCTTGAGGATGTGGTGCAACTGATGGAGAAGCACCGGATCAAGCGGGTGCCGGTGGTGCGCGGTGACGCGCTGGTGGGCATCGTCAGCCGCGCCGATCTGCTGCGCCCGCTGCTCGCGGCGCTGGACGCGGCGGATGCGGTGCCGCCGTGCAGCGACAAGGACATGCTGGCGGCGATGCAGGCCGAGATCGCGCGGCAGGGCTGGGCGCCGAAGGTGGGGCTCGATGTCAGCGTCACCGATGGGGTGGTGTGCCTTGCCGGCATCATCGACGATGACCGTGAGCGTTGGGCGCTGCGGGTGGCGGCGGAGAATCTGCCGGGGGTGCGCGGGGTGCGCGACGAGCTGGTGACCGTGGAGCCGACCACCGGGACGGTGATCCAGGGCAACGGGCCGTGATGGTTTGAGGCGCGGTTGACCGGCCGAGCCGCCGCGGGTCAATATTAAGAATCCCTCCGTTCGACGCAACCGGCGGCGGGCGTGGGGAGGTGCGGATGAAAATTGGCCTGTTCGACCATGTCGAGCGTTCAAACCGGCCGTTGGCGACGGTGTTCGATGAGCGGCTCGCGTTCGTCGCCGCCGCCGACGAGGCCGGGTTTTATTGCTATCATGTCGCGGAGCATCATTGCACGCCGCTGAACCTGGTGCCGGTGCCGGGCGTGTATCTGGGCGCGGTGGCGCGGGTGACGCGGACGATGCGGCTGGGGCCGCTGTGCTATCTGCTGCCGCTATATTCGCCGCTGCGGCTGGCCGAGGAAATCTGCATGCTCGACCATCTCAGCCATGGCCGGCTGGAGATCGGGATCGGGCGCGGGGTGTCACCGTTCGAGCTGAACTATAACCATGTGGATCACGAGGATTCACGCAATATTTTCTTCGATGCTTATGCCTGTCTGCGCCAGGCGCTGGGCAATGACCCGTTCAGCTACAGCGGCAAATACGTGAATTATGAGAACGTGCCGATGCCGTTGCGGCCGTTGCAGCTTCCGACGCCGGCGTTCTGGTATGGCTCGTCCAACACCATCGGCGCGACCTGGGCGGGTGAGCAGGGGATGCAGTTCGTCGCCAACGGTCCCACCGAGATGGCCAAGGAAAATCTTGCCGCCTTCCGCGTGGCCCTGGCCGGGCGTGATGGACCCGAGCACCCCAAGGCGGAGTTCCCTGGCGGGCTCGCGCAGGGGCTGTTGCGCCATATCGTGGTTGCCGACACCGATGCCGCGGCACAGGCGATCGCGCGGCCGGCCTATGAGCATCACCTGACCAGCCTCAACTGGCTGCGCAACCTGAACGGCTCGACCGAGTTCACCTCGCGGCTGGGCGCGCATCGTGGCCAGACCTATGAGGTTTGCGCGGCGGGCGGGATGGTGATCGCGGGCAATCCGGATACGGTGGTGCGCGCGATCGCGCAGCAGGTGGGCGAGCTTGGGATCAATTACCTGCTCACCTATCTGTTTTTCGGCGACATGAGCCTGACCGCGGCGCAGCGGTCGCTGGCGCTGTTCCGCACCGAGGTGATGCCGCGCATCGCGCATCTGTGAAATATGAAAAACCCGCCCCGGTTGCCCGGGGCGGGTGATCATTTGGCCTGGCTGATCGGGTCGTGGATCAGCAGGAGTAGTACATCTCGAACTCGACCGGGTGCGGGGTGTGCTCGAAGCGGTACACCTCCGACCATTTCAGATCCATGTAGCTCTCAAGCTGGTCCTTGGTGAAGACGTCGCCGGCGAGCAGGAACTCATGGTCGGCGGCGAGCGCGCCGAGTGCCTCGCGCAGGCTGCCGCACACGGTGGGGATGCCCTTCAGCTCCTCGGGCGGCAGGTCGTACAGATCCTTGTCCATCGGCTCGCCGGGGTGGATCTTGTTCTTGATGCCATCCAGGCCGGCCATCAGCATCGCCGCGAACGCCAGATAAGGGTTGGCGGTCGGATCGGGGAAGCGAACCTCGACGCGCTTGGCCTTTGGGCTGGTCGCGTAGGGGATGCGGCAGGAGGCCGAGCGGTTGCGCGCCGAGTAGGCGAGCAGCACCGGCGCCTCGAAGCCGGGGATCAGGCGCTTGTAGCTGTTGGTGGACGGGTTGGTGAACGCGTTCAGCGCCTTGGCGTGCTTGATGATGCCGCCAATGTAATACAGGCAGGTTTCCGACAGGTCGGCATAGGCGTTGCCGGCGAACACCGGCTTGCCGTCCTTCCAGATCGACTGGTGGACGTGCATGCCCGAGCCGTTGTCGCCATAGATCGGCTTGGGCATGAAGGTCGCGGTCTTGCCGTAGCTGTGGGCGACGTTGTGGATGCAGTATTTATAGATCTGCATGTGGTCGGCGACGGTGACCAGGGTGCCGAAGCGCATGCCCAGCTCGTGCTGGCTCTGCGCCACCTCGTGGTGGTGCTTTTCGATGACCACGCCCATCTCGCCCATGGTGGAGAGCATCTCGGCGCGCAGGTCGCTTTCGGAATCCACCGGCGGGACCGGGAAATAGCCGCCCTTGACGCCAGGGCGGTGGCCCATGTTGCCCTCGGGATAGTCCTTCATGGAGGCGCCGGGGCCTTCCATGCTTTCGGTCTGGGAGACGAAGAAATTCGGACCGGTGCCAAACTTGACGCTGTCGAAGATGAAGAACTCGGCCTCGGGGCCGAACACCGCGGTGTCGCCGACGCCGGCGGTCTTCATGTAGGCCTGCGCCTTCTTGGCGATCGAGCGGGGATCACGCGAATAGGGCTGGCCGGTGGAGGGCTCGATCACGTCGCAGATCAGGATCAGCGACGGCTTGGCCGCGAACGGGTCGAGCACCGCGGAGGAGGGGTCCGGCATCAGGATCATGTCGGATTCGTTGATCGCCTTCCAGCCGGCGATCGAGGAGCCGTCGAACATGAAGCCGTCGGTGAACACGTCGGCATCCACGGTCGAGACGTGCTGGGCGGTGTGCTGCCATTTGCCGCGCGGGTCGGTGAAGCGCAGATCGACATATTCAATCGAATGCTCCTTGAGCATTTCCAGAACGTGTTCGACCGTTCCCTCGGTGGTGTCCGCCATCGTCGTTCAGTCCTTTTTCATCAATGTTCCAGATCGCCCCACGCGACCCGGTGCGGGAAGGCGTGGCCGCGGCGCGGCCACCGGAAGTTCGTTTTGGGCGCTGCCGCCTGGACTAGATCGCGTCCTGGTTGCGTTCGCCGGTGCGGATGCGCACCACCTCGTCGATCGTGCTGATGAAGATCTTGCCGTCGCCGATGCGCCCGGTGCGGGCCGCCGCCACGATCGCCTCGACCGCGCGTTCGACGACGTCGTCCTCGCAGACGACCTCGATCTTCACCTTGGGCAGGAAGTCCACCACGTATTCGGCGCCGCGATACAGCTCGGTATGGCCCTTTTGCCGACCGAAGCCCTTCGCCTCCACCACCGTGATGCCCTGCAGGCCAACCTCGTGCAGCGCCTCTTTCACCTCGTCCAGTTTGAAGGGTTTGATCACCGCTTCGATCTTCTTCATGGCACTGCACCGGACCTGGGCCCGGCGACCTCCCTCGCTGGTCACGACACCGCCGGCGGCGAGGCTGGCGGCAATCGTTATTTGCATGCGGCGTGCCAGATCGGCGGGGCGCCGCGCCGGCCCTGCGGGATCGCAGGGCGCGGCGGGTTGGTTCTATCCTGCGCGGCCAAGGGGAGCAATTGCGGGGATTTTCATCATCTGGCGGACCTCCCGATCCGCCGAAAATCCGGGCATTTGATGCGCCGCCGTGGTGGTCGCATACTCCGGCCCGCTGCCTTGTCGTCGTGTCGAGAGAGGAATTCCGTCTGGTGAAGCCCGTCAACAGCCTGCTCGCCGCCACCGGCACCACCATTTTCACGGTGATGTCCGCACTCGCCCAGAAGCATGGCGCGATCAATCTGGGCCAGGGGTTTCCAGATACCGACGGGCCGGCCGACGTGGTGGAGGCGGCGGCGCGGTTTCTGCTGGACGGGCGCAACCAGTATCCGCCGATGACCGGCACGCCCGAGCTGCGCGCCGCGGTGGCGGCGGCGAATCGGCGCTTTTATGGGCTGGAGATCGACCCCGATAGCGAGGTGGTGGTGACCTCCGGCGCGACCGAGGCGATCACCGCCTGTCTGATGGCGGTGCTCGATCCGGGCGACGAGGTGGTGCTGATCGAGCCGCTGTACGATACTTATCTGCCGGTGGTGCGGATGCTGGGGGCGGTGCCGCGGCTGGTGCGGCTGTCCCCGCCGGACTGGGATCTGCCGCGCGCGGCACTGGCCGCCGCGTTCGGGCCGCGCACCAAGGCGATCCTGCTGAACTCGCCGATGAACCCGACCGGCAAGCTGTTCAGCCGCGACGAGCTGGGCTTCATCGCCGGGCTGCTGGAGGCGCACGATGCCTATGCGGTGTGCGATGAGGTCTATGAGCATCTGGTGTTCGGCAATGGGCGGCATGTGCCGCTGATGTGCCTGCCGGGGATGCGCGATCGGTGCATGCGGATCGGCAGTGCGGGCAAGACGTTTTCGCTGACCGGCTGGAAGATCGGCTATGTCACCGCCGCCGCGCCGCTGGCCGGGGTGGTGGCCAAGGCGCACCAGAACCTCACCTTCACCTCCGCGCCCAATTTGCAGCGCGCGGTGGCGCTGGGACTGGCCAAGGACGATGCCTATTTCGCCGGCCTGGCGGGGGCGCTGGAGGCCAAGCGTGACCGGCTGGCCGCCGGGCTCGACGCGCTCGGCCTGCCGACATTGCGCAGCGATGGCAGCTATTTCGTGACGGCGGATTTTTCCGCCCGGTTCGCCGGCGACGATGTGGCGTTCTGCCGCACCATCACCGAGCAGGCCGGGGTCACCGCGATTCCGGTCTCGGCGTTTTACGAGTCTGACCCGCCGCGCCACTACGCGCGCTTCGCCTTTTGCAAGCAGGACCATGTGCTGGACGAGGCGCTGGCGCGGCTGGCGGCGTTCCTTGGCCGGGCGGCTGATTGACGCGGCCGGTGCGAGGGCGTAAGTCGCGCGCCGCTGTGGCGGACGTAGCTCAGTTGGTAGAGCGCCAGGTTGTGGTCTTGGATGTCGTGGGTTCGAGCCCCATCGTTCGCCCCAGCGTTTCCCTTATATTGAATTCCGAACGGCGATGATCGTCGGGCTGGTGCTCGCCGGCGGGTCCGGGCGGCGCTTTGGCGGCGTCGAGAAGGCGCTGTTGCGGCTTGGTGACCGGCCGCTGATCGCCCATGTCGTCGCCAGGCTTGCTCCGCAGGTCGGCGCGCTGGCGATATCCGGCCGGGGGGTGCTTGCGCCGTACGTGCCGGGGCTGCCGATTCTGGACGATGGCGCGTTTGCCGGGCGCGGGCC
>DAHWBL010000057.1 GCA_027323595.1 Acetobacteraceae bacterium
GCGCGGCGGCGTCGGCGCGCCCGACGAAGCGGGCGAAATGGTCGAGCCCGTCGGCGGCGGGCAGCGCGTGGGTCTGGCGGTCGGCGACCATCTGCAGGCGGTGCTCGACGAGGCGCAGATCGCGATAGGCGGAGGCAAGACCGTCCAGAGTGCCAGGCGGCAGATGTCGGGCATGATCAAGGGCCGCGAGCGCGGGCAGCGTGGCCGGACCGCGCAGGCCGGGGTCGCGCCCGCCCCACACCATTTGCAGTGTCTGGGCGATGAACTCGATCTCGCGGATGCCGCCCTGGCCGAGCTTGAGATCGTAGCGCGCGAGCCCGGCCGGGTCGTCGCCGGCGGGAAGCCGGCTGCCCTTGTGGGTGTCGATGCGCGCCTTCATCGCGGTGATGTCGGCGATGGCGGCGAAATCCAGGTGCCGCCGCCAGGTGAACGGGCGTATCTGTTCGAGGAAGCGCTGGCCCAGTGCCAGATCCCCCGCGACCGGGCGCGCCTTGATCCAGGCGGCGCGCTCCCATGCCTGTCCCATGCTTTCGTAGTAGACAAGGGCTGCCGGCAGCGACACCACCAGCGGGGTCGCCGACGGATCAGGACGCAGGCGCAGATCGACGCGGAACACATAGCCATCCGCATCGGCGGTCTGTAACAACGCGATCAGCGCCCGGGCGAGCCGCACGAAGCCGGTGCCGATGCGGTCCGCCGCGTCGGGGTCGGCGGCGAGGTGACGGTCCGGGTCATAGAGCAGCACGAGGTCGATATCAGACGAATAGTTCAATTCACCGGCGCCGAGCTTGCCCAGCGCGAACACCACGAAGCCGGCGTTGCGCGCCGGGTGCGCGGGGTCATCGAGGCGGAGCTGCCCGGTCTCGTGCGCGGCGCGCAGCAGATGCTCCACCGCGAGCCGCAGTGCCGCGTCGGCCAGCGCGCTCAGCGCCCCGGTGACCTGTTCGAGCGACCACAAAGCGGCGATGTCGGCCAGCGCGATCACCAGTGCCGCCTGCCGGCGCGCCACCCGCAGCGCGCGCGCCACCAGCGCCTGCGGGCTGGCCGGGGCGATGGCGGCGAGGCTGGCCAGGATGTCGGCGAAACACCGGTCGGGCCCCTGCGCGATCCAGCGATCGAGCATCGCTGTCTCACGGCGGGCGAGGTCGGCGAGAAACGGGCTGTTGCCGCCGATGGCGTCGAGCAGGTCGGCTGGCCGGCCGGGCAGATCGGCGCGCAGCCGCGCCGCAGCCGCACCGTCCGCGGCGGCGGGCCAGTTGCCGGCGGAAGCTGTCATCCAGGGCTGATCCATCACCGTCGACGCTGGTCATCTTGCCGCCGCGCGGTCAAGCCCGGCGTGCTGATTTGGCGACGCGCGGTCAAGCCTGGCGCGCTGGCATGCTGATCAAGGGCTGCGCCACCGCCGCGCACAAGGCGCTGCGCCGCTGGGGCCATGCCGGGCACATCGCCGCGGAGGTGCTGTTCGGCATCGTGATGCTGGCGGTGGCGCTGGGCGCGGTGCTGGGCTGGCGGCTGTCGCGCGGGCCGGTGCAGATCGGCTGGCTGGTGCGCCCGATCGAGGCAGCGCTCACCACCCCGCAGGGAGCCCGGATTTCGGTGGAGCATGTCGCGTTGGCCTGGGAAGGCTGGCGCAACGGCGTCGACCAGCCGCTCGATCTGCGGTTGATCGACGTGCGCGCCCTCACCCCCGACGGCGCGGTGCTGGCCAGCCTGCCGCGCGCGGCGGTGTCGCTGTCGCCGGCCTGGCTGCTGCTCGGGCGGCTGGTGCCCCGCGCCATCGAGCTCGATGCGCCGCAGCTTCGGCTGGTGCGCGACCTCGATGGCGGGATCGGGTTCGAGCCCAACGACGAGCCGGGCACGAGCGCCCAGAACCAGCCCGGCATCGCGCTGGGCGAGGTGCTGGCCGACCTCGCGCGCCCGCCGCAGCGCGACCGATCCACCCGCCAGCGCCTGCTGGCGCCGCTCGCGCAGTTGCGTCGGGTGCTGATCGACGGTGGTGCGATCAGCGTGCATGACCAGCGCAGCGGCCTTGTCTGGACGGTACCCAGGGCGCGCATCGACCTGCGCCGTGACGGCAGCGGCGCGGTGACCGGGCAGGTGGCGGCCACACTGGCGCTGGGCCCGCAGACGGTGCCGGTTGACCTGTCGGTCAATCTCAGCCCCGGCGGCGATGGACGGGTCAGCGTCGATCTGGGCACGGTCTCGCCGGCCGCGCTCGCCGCCCTCGCGCCGCCGCTCGCGCCGCTCGGCGCGCTCGCCGCCCCGGTCGGGCTGACCGGCGATGCCGCCTTCACCGCCGGGCTCACGCTGGGCGCCTGGCACGCGCATGCGCGGATCGGTGCCGGCAGCGCGCATATCGGCACCGGCGACGTGCCGGTGCGCCGCGCCGTGCTGGAGCTGTCGGGTGCCGACGCGCACGCGCTGGCCGCCGACCTCACGGTGACGCTGCCGGGCACCGGCGGCGATCCGCATCTGCATCTGCATGGCGATGTCGCCGGCCTCGATGGCGGCATCGACGCGATCGTGGCGGTGGAGCTCGATCACGCCAACATCGTCGATCTGCCGGTGCTGTGGCCGCCGGGCATCGATCACGGCGTGCGCGACTGGCTGCGCGACAATCTCGCCGTCGGCATCGTGCATGACGGTCATTTTCGCTTTCACCTGACCGCGCCGATGGATTTCTCCGACGCCACGCTCACCGAGGCGAGCGGGCAGTTGCAGGGCGAGGAGCTGAGCGTCACCTGGCTGAAGCCGCTGCCGCCGATCGAGAAGATGGCGGCGACGCTGAGCTTCGCCGGCCCCGACGTGATCGACATCGCCGGCCATGGCGGGCATCTGGGCACGCTGCAACTGCGCGGCGGCGACGTGCACATCACCGGCATCGCCGGGCACGACCAGGCCGGGGTGATCACCGCCGACATCGCCGGGCCGATCGCCGATGTGCTCACCCTGCTGAAGCACCCGCGGCTGCACCTGCTGGACCGCCGGCCGCTGCCGCTGCGCGATCCCGCCGGCAGCGTGAACGGCCTGCTGCGGGTGACCCTGCCGTTCGAGCAGCGGCTCAGCTTCGAGCAGATCGGCATCTCCGCCACCGCCGGGCTGCATGGCGCGCATTTCGCCCAGGTGGTGGCCGGGCGCGATCTGGATGACGGCGAGGCGCAACTGACGATCGACACCCAGGAGATGAGCGCGCACGGCACCGCCCGGCTCGGCGGCATCCCGGTCGATCTGCGCGTCGGCATGGATTTTCGCGACGGCGCGGGCGGCCAGGTGATCCAGCACGCCGAGATCACCGGCCGCGCCGATGAAAAACAGCTCGCCGCCGCCCGGCTGGATACGCTCGGCGTGCTGCATGGCCCGGCCGAGATCACCGCCGGCTGGCAGCAGCATCGCAACGGTGCCGCCGAGGTGCGTGTCCATGCCGACGCGACGGCGGCCGCTCTGGAGGTGGCGCCGCTGGGCTGGGCCAAGCCCGCCGGACAGCCCGCGGCGATCGACGCGCTGCTGCGCTTCGCGCATGACCGGCTCACCCTCATCGACCAGATCGAGGCGAAGGGGGCGGGGCTGGCGCTGCGGGCGCGGGCGCGGGCGCGGGATGGCCGGCTCGACCGGCTGGAGATCGAGCAGGCACGGCTGGGCCAGACCGACATGCATGGCACGGTCGGGTTCGCCGCCGGTGCCGACGCGCCGGTCTCGATCACGCTCACCGGCCCACTGCTGGACCTGTCGGCGCGGCTGTCGCGCCAGAGCCGCCCGGCAAGCCCGCCCGATGAGGCGCCCGGCCCCGCCTGGACCGCCGACCTGCATTTCGACCGTGCCCTGTTCGCCCGCGGCCGCCCGGTGGAGGGGCTGGAGGCGCACGCCGAAAGCGACGGCCAGGTGGTCCGGCGGGCGCGGCTGGTGACCGGTGGCGCGAGCGGGCTGGCGCTGGAGATCACCTCCACCGACAAGGGCCGGCTGCTGTCGGGCAGCACCGCGGATGCCGGCACGCTGCTGCGCAATTTCGACGTGTTCGACGACATGCAGGGCGGGCAGCTGACCCTCGCCGGCCATTATGACGACGCCGCCCCCGGCCATCCGCTGATCGGCGAGGCGACGATCGAGCAGTTTCGCGTCATCCACACCCCCGGACTCGCGCGGCTGTTGCAGGCGATGACGCTGTACGGGCTGGCCGACACGCTGGCCGGGCCGGGGCTGGGCTTCACCCGGCTGCGCGCGCCCTTCCGGCTCGGCGACGATCGGCTGGAACTGACCGACGCGCGCGCCTTCAGCCCCTCGATCGGCCTGACCGCGCACGGGATGTTTGATCTGGCGCGCCAGACCGGCAGCATCCAGGGCACCATCGTGCCGGCCTATTTCTTCAACAGCCTGCTTGGCGGGCTGCCGCTGGTCGGCAAGCTGTTCGCCCCCGAACAGGGCGGCGGGCTGTTCGCCGCGACCTACCGGGTGGAGGGCCCGATGTCCGACCCGACGGTGACGGTCAACCCGCTGGCGGCGCTGACGCCGGGGTTCCTGCGGTTCATTTTCGGCGGGCTTTGAACCGGTCCGATGCGGGCGGACCCTATCCGTCCGGCCTGCGATGCGCCAGGCGTTCGACCAGCGCCACACCGAGCACCGACAGCACGAACACCATATGCGTGCCGGCCAGAAGCACGATCTGCGATCGCGGCTCGTCGGCCAGATAGGCGCGCAGCAGATGGATCGCCGAGATCATCACGATCGACAGCCCCACCTTCAGCTTCACGTCGCCGCTGTCGAGCTTGCCAAGCCATTCCGGCCGCCCACCTGCCTCGCCGGCGTCGATCCGCGCGATGTAGCTTTCATAGGAGGAGATCGCGACCATCACGATCAGATTCGCGACCAGAACGAGATCGAGGATCGACAGAAGCGCCAGCACCAGATCGACATCGTCCATTGTCCAGGCCGCCATCGCGAGATGCTCAAGCTCGCGCGCCACCACGAGGAAAAGTGCCAGCATCGACACGATCAGCGCGAGATAGAGCGGCAGCAGCAGCCAGCGTGTGGTCAGCAGCAGGGCCTCGATTTGGCGTTTCACGGGTTTGCTCCTGCGGATAAGTCCCCATCATGCCGGGTTGTCCGGCGTGCGCCAGCTCCGGCTGTGTGGCGCGCGATCGTCCTGGTTCGGACATGCTTGCCCGGTCGCTCTATGGCAACGGCACCGTCAGGCTGAGGCCTGGCACCAGCTTGTTGCGCTGTTCCTGCTCGGACGGGGCGTCGGACGCGCGCGGGTAGCCCAGACCGGTGTTGAATCGCTGCTGGCCATAGAGGCTGGGCGCGAGACTGACGCCCGCGTCCGACGGGATCTGCGGCGGGCCGATGTCGCGGTTGGGCATCGGCGCGATCGGTTCGGCGATGACCCGGCTGGCGATCTCGGGCGGGATCGGTGGCACCGGGATCGGCGGCGGCGCGGCGGCGAGCAGCAGGGCGGAGCCGAGCAGCATGCAGGCGGCGCGGCCAGCGCGCCAACCCGCGGCCTGCCAGGGTGGGGCTGCCATCACGGCAGCGGCTGTTGCCCGCGCGCATCCTCCGCCGGGTTGGTGGCCGGGGCGCCGATCGGGCCGGTGCCGGCGGCGCGCCAGGCGTGCAGCACCCAGCGCACGGTGGGAAAGGCGAGCTGCGACCACGGAATCTCGTCCCAGCCGAACAGCGCGGTCTCCAGCGTCTCGTCGCCGGCGGCATGCAGGCGGGCGGCGTGCGGATCGGCGAAGGTGGCGCGGTGGAAAAGCTGCACCTGGCCGATCCGGCTGATGCTGAAGCAGGCGAGCAGCCCATCGATGGCGATGTCGGCGCAGGCCTCCTCGCGCGCTTCGCGGATGGCGCCCTCGGCGACGGTCTCGCCGAGTTCCATATAGCCGGCGGGGATGGTCCATTTGCCTTGGCCAGGCGCGATGGCGCGCCGGCACAGCAGCAGCCTGCCGGCATGCGCGACGACCGCGCCGGTGACGATTTTAGGGTTTTCGTAGGCGATATGTCCGCAATCGGCGCAGACCAGCCGATCGCGCGTATCGCCGTGCGGGGTGCGACGGACGAAATTGTTGGGTTCGCTGGCCATGCCACTTAACTGGCGGCTCGATGGCCGCGCGGCAAGCAAAAATGGCGCGAGCCTGGCAGTCGTGCCGGCGGGTCAGACCACCCGGTCGAGCAGGGCGCCGCGCGGCAGGTTGGTTGGCGGCGGACCCTGTTTGGTGGCTGGTGAGATGGCAGGGGAGGCGCCGCGCGGGCGGACCGGCGCGGCGTCCGCGCTGCTGGACGGGTTGGGCGCGGTGGGGCCGGCCAGACGCTGCACCCCGCCGGGACCGCGCGCGATGGCGGTGGCGGAGAAAGCCTGGAGGGACTGGACCGAGAGCATGAAGGGCAGTCTGCGCGACATATGCTTGCCAACCGATTAACGCAGGCAGCCTGCACCAGCTCGGCGGGTCACGCAATCTTAATTTAAGAGAAACGTCGCATTTATCGAGACGGCCGCTCAACACTCCGGGTCGCCAGCGCCAGAGGCGAAGGACCGAACAGACACTACAATATAAATATGACAAATTGACGTAAAAACAGCGTCATTTTAGTTACTTCATCGTATTGTCACAACATAAAACTTTCATAATTTCGGATTGTTACTTTTCATTTTTACGTGATAGCACCCCGCCGACCGCAGCAATCGCGCATTACTCAGGATGGAGGTCCGATATGCCCAACTGGTTCGCCCCAGGCCGTAAACTTGCCTTCTCGACGTTGCTGCTTTCCTCCGTGGCCTCCGTCGCGTTGGCGCAAAATGCCTCCGACGCCATCAACGCCGGCGAAATCAACGCCAGCGGCAGCGGCGCGGGCACCACGGTGGGCACCCAGTTGCCGACGCCCCAGCAGGTCTTCGCCCTGCCCCAGACGGTGCGCGTGATCGACCCGCAGCAGACCCAGTCGCTCTCCCCGCTTGCCGGCGGGCCGCAGGCGCTGTCGCTCG
>DAHWBL010000118.1 GCA_027323595.1 Acetobacteraceae bacterium
ACTTTCATAGAAACCCCGATGACCAAACCGTTTTTCGAAAATCCGACGTTTCGCAACGAGGTGTTGTCGAAGATCAAGCTTGGGCGGATCGGCACTGTTGGCGATGTGATGGGAGCGGCGGTGTTTTTGGCGTCTGACGCCGCGGCGTTGATGACGGGGTCGTCGCTGGTGGTTGATGGCGGGTGGACCGCGGATTGATTTTGTTCAGCGCGCGGGCGTGTGCGCGCGAAAAGCGGCGACCGCGCCGCCGAGGAATACGTCGATCCGGTCGGCGATGATGCTGTCCAGGCTGACCGGTGGCAGGTTGTGATAGACGTGCTTCTGGATTGCCAGATACAGGATGCTGCCTTGCAGCGCCCAGACCTGTTGCAACTCACGTTCTTCGAGTTCGTCGTCGGACACCTCGTCAAGTCCGGCTTCGGCCCGCAATGCATGGCAGATTTTGTAGATGATTCTGGTTTTCAGCAGGGTCAGGTAGAGCTTGTTGATCTCGCTGCCGAGCAGGCCGGCATATAGGAATATCCTGATCCACTGATAATCCATGATCTTCTGCGCATATTCGGAATAGAACCGCAAAAGCCGTTCGCGCAAGCTGAGCCTGGTGTTCAGCATCAGCACTTCCCAATACGGATTCCAGCGCGAGATATAGACATCGCGATAGACCCGATCGATCAGCGCATCCTTGGTGGGAAAATATTTGAAGAGAAGCGATTGTGACATGCCGAGCTGACGCGCCAGCTCGCGGGTCTGGCCACCGAATCCGGTTTCGGCGAAGAAGCGTATCGCACCTTCGACGATGAGTTTCTCGCGTGCTTCACGGGTCAGTCGAACTCGCGCCACTTCTGGTCACTCCACAGCCGCTGTCCCTGCCGCGTTGGCGTGGCGGGAAACCGGGTGGCAGATTGCGGCGGCGGCGTCCGGCGGGCAAGTCGATATTCCACCGGGGCGGTGATCACTGAGGCATCGCCGCCGCCTGAGCCTCGATCGCGGCGTGGTCGTAGGCGTTGCAGCTGCTGATGAAGTCGCTGGTGTAGCCCTGGGTCGCGGGGATGGTGCCCTTCAGCGCCCCGGTCTTGACGTAGACCTCGCGCATCAGCTCCCAGCTGTCAGGGCGCATGGCGCCGGTTTCATGGCCTGGCGCCACGCCCTGCTCGCTGCTCTCGAACCAGCGGTCCATGATGTGGCGCTGGTTGCGCAGCGCGACGGCCTGATCGACGCCGCTTGGCTTGGCTGTGGGAAATTCCTGCCAGAACAAGCGGATTGCCGCATTCGGGTTGGCCAGCGCGAAATGCAGCCCCTTGGCGACCGCGCGGCACATGCCGCTGACCTGGTCCTTGTGATCGTGGATGAAGCGCTGTGTGGTGGCCAAGGTCATCGCAGCGATCTTGTCCTGGTCTGGAATTTCCAGAGTTCGCAGCGCCATGCCGGTGTTTTCCGCCGCGCCACGCATGCCGTCCCATACCACCAGCGCGTCGAGCTGGTGGGACTGCAACGCGGTGAAGGAGGCGGCGTTCACGCCGGTGGAGACAGCGGAATATTGATCCGGGGTGATCCCGATCTGGGCGAGATGGTCTTTCACCGCGAGGCCGCCGCCGGCGCCGAACGATGCGGCGCCGATGGTCTTGCCTTTCAGTTCGCCAAAGGCGTGGATCGGTGAGTCGGCGGCCAGGAGCATGATGCTGCCGGTGTTCTGCTTCAGCGTATAGATCGCGATCGGGTCGCCGCCGCGTTCGCGCAACTGCAGGATCGATTCGGGCATGGTGATGGCGCATTCTGCTTGTCCGCTCTGCAATGCCTGCGCCGCGGGGCCGCCGCCGGAGACCCCCTCGATGGCGACGTCGAGCTTTTCCTGGGCGAAATAGCCAAGGGCTTTCGGCACGGCATACATGAATATCTCCTCGCCGACACCGATCGCGGGGTGCATCTGTACCAGCGTGACGTGGGTGATATCCGCGGCGAGGCAGCATTGGGGGGCGAGGGTGCAGAGCCATGCCAGCATGGCGCCACGCGCGGCGTGGCCGTGCATCGCGCGAAAGACATATGAGTTCATCAGCATGGTTCAGGACTCCGCCAGGACGGTGTGGGACCGGCGTTGCGACCAGAAGCAGGCGCGCCGCTCGGCGATGCGAACCGCGTGGTTGAGAAGATAGCCCACGGTGGCGAGGATGATCAGCACGGCGAACAGCGGTGCGATTTCCATCGATTGGTCGTACTGGATGAGCAACATGCCAAGCCCGGCGCGCGCGCCCACGAATTCGCCCACGATCGCGCCCAGAACCGCAAGTGCGGAGGCGACGTTGAGGCCGGTGAACACGAACGGCATGGCCGAGGGGATCACGATCTTGCGCATGATTTGCAGGGGCCTTGCGTTGCAGGAGCGGGCGAGATCGAGCCGGTCCGGGTCCACCGCGTGCGAGCCCGACAAAGCGCTGATCAGCACGGGAAAGAAGGTGATGATCGCGGTGATGTAAATCTTGCCGTTGAAGCCGAGGCCGAACCAGATGACCAGAAGCGGCGCGAGCGCGACCTTGGGCAGCGCCTGGAAAGCGATGATGAAGGGATAAAGACTGCGCTCCAGCACGCGCGAGGCGCCGAGGGCGAAGCCCAGGAATGCGCCGATCGTGGCACCCAGAATCAGTCCGGCAAGTGCTTCGTAGAGGGTGACGCCGGTATGATACCAATAGCCGGCCGGGTCGGCGGGCGCGCGCCACAGCCCATCGGACAGGGCGACGAGCACCGCACCTGGTGGCGGCAGCACATATTCCGGCACGCCCAGCCGCTGCGTGGCGATGATCCAGGCGAGCAGGATGGTGGCGGTGATGAAGGGGGTGATGGTCCATTGCGGGTGGCGGCGCAGCAACGCGAGCAATGACCAGGGCGGTGTCGGGGAAAGCGTTGCGGTGTCTGCGAGAAGATCGCTCATGACAAATCCCCTTGTGCGTTCAGCAAAGTGCGCACCTGTGCGGCGTAGGCGCCGAAGCGTTGCGTGTTGACGAGGTCGAGCGTGCGGGGGAACGGCAGGTCCACATCGATGATCGCGGTGAGCCTGCCTGGTCGCGCGGTCATGACGAAGATGCGTTGCGACAGGAAGATCGCTTCGGTGATCGAGTGGGTGACAAAGACGATGGTCTTTCCGGTTTCCATCCACAGCGCCAGCACATCGAGCGTCATCTGCTCGCGCGTCATCGCGTCCAGCGCGCCGAACGGCTCATCCATCAGCAAAATCTGCGGCTCCTGGATGAGGGCGCGCACGATCGCGGCGCGTTGCTGCATGCCGCCGGACAATTCGTACGGATAGCGATTTTCGAATCCTTCAAGCCCCACCTTGTGCAACAGCGCGTGTGCGCGCTCGCGGTGGGGCGCGATGGGCAGGGCGCGGAACTCGATGGGCAGGAGCACGTTCTCGATGATCGTGCGCCACGGCAGCAACACCGGTTGCTGGAACACCATCGCCGCCTTGCTGCTTGGCCCGCGCAGCGGCTCGCCGTCGATGCTGAGGGTTCCCTCGGTCGGTCGGGTGAGGCCGGCGAGGGCGCGCAGCAGGGTCGATTTGCCGCAACCGCTGGGACCGACGATGGAAATCAACTCGCCCTGGAAAATCCCGAAGCTGACATCGCTGAGCGCGGTGACGCCGCCGGCCATGCGCGCGCCGTAGCGCTTGGTCAGGCGCTGCGCGGCGAGCACGGTCTTGCGCGGGGAGTGGGCGTTCTGGGCGATGTGGTTGGGCGGCGGCTGGATGTGTGTCACGGCCCCCTCGAAGCAATGGGTATGCCAAGCTGGATCAGGCGGCCATTTAGGCAGCAAAGCATCCAGCGCGACAAGGGGTGGTGCCTGGGGCGTTGGGAGGTGCTGATATTATCTATATTATTTGGCAGGCGTTGGCTGGCGCACGCTGTGCATTGCGATTGACGGGCGCCCCCGGCGGGGCAATGGTTGTGAAAGATTACCTGCTCTGTTCAACCAAATGCGAGGACCACGATGATTGTACGGCAGCCCGGCGACGGGACGATGATTCTGGTCAATCAGACCGATCATGCGAAATTGTCTGGTATTTTCGCGGCGCATTGGGGCAACGCCCGGTTTGCCACCCCTGGTTCGCGCCTGTCGATGGTGCGCGCGGCGTGTTTTCATGACAATGGCTGGCATCGCTACGAGACCGCACCGCTGTATGATGCGACGGAGCAAAGCTCGCCGAGTTTTTTTCAGGTTCCAACCTCGCAAGAGCAGCTCGACGAATTCGGCGCCGCCATCGATTGGCTCACCGGGATCGATCCGTATGCCGGGCTGCTGATCAGCCGTCATCGCACGGGGTTGTATCGAAATCGATATGAGGCGGTCACCCAGCCGGTCTCGGTGTCGCGGACGCGCAATGATCCGCGGCTGGACGGGTTCGTGGCGCGCTATGAGGCGTTGCAGCAGCGGCAATTGGAATCGTTCGACAAGGCGCGTTTCGCGCGCGATTACCAACTGCTGCAATTCTGGGACCTGCTGTCGCTCGCGCTGTGTGTGCGCGAGCCGCGCGAGGAGATTTTCGAGCCCGTGCCGACAAGTTTTGATGGCGATGGTGGCGGGGTGAGGATGACGATGACGCCGCTCGGCGAGGGCAGGATCGGCCTTGATCCGTATCCGTTCGATGTGGCTGGTGTTGAGGGCGGATATATGTATCGGCAGGTGCCGCGTGCGTTTGCCGATGAAGCGGCGTTTCGCTTTGCCTGGTTCGGCGCCGAGCCGCGGCTGGCGCGGTTCGTGTTCGTGCCGGGCTGAGCCGTGGCGCTGCGTTTGCGGATCGCGGCCGATCGCTTCGAATCGGTTCGCGCGCTGGCCGACGGCAGCATCGCGCCGGAGGGAATTGAGCTCGCGTTTCAGCCGCACATGACCAACCCGGTGCGGCATCGCGCGATGGTGACCGATCTGGCCTTCGACGTTTGCGAGCTGAATGTCTGCACCTATCTGGTGGCGCGCGACCGGGGCGTGGAGCTGACGGCGATTCCGGTTTTTCTGTTTCGCAGGTTTCGCCATGGCAACATCTTCATCAATCCGCGCTCGGGCATTCGGTCGGCGGCGGATCTGACGGGCGCGCGGATCGGCTGCCCGAGCATGGAGGCGGCGAGCAATGTGTGGATTCATGGCATTTTGCAGGATGAAGGGGAGCTGGCGCATCGGTCGGTGAACTGGGTGGTCGAGCGCGAGGAGGATATCGCCTTCACCCCGCCGCCGGATTTGCGCATGCAGCGTGCGCCGGCGGGGCAAAGCGTGGTCGAGCTGTTGATGGCCGGACAGATCGACGCGGTTTCCACGCCGCAGACGCCGCGCGAACTGCTCGCCGGCGACCCGCGGATCGGTCGGCTGTTCGAGGATTATGTCGTGCGGGAGCGGCAATATTTCGAGCGCACCGGGTTGTTCCCGATCATGCACATCACCGCGCTGCCGAGTGCGCTGGTGGCGCGCGAGCCGTGGATCGTCGGCAGTTTGATGCGGGCGTTCGAGGCATCGAAGCAGGCGGCATATGCGCATTTCAGCGATGTGCGGGTCGGCCCGCTCGCCTGGTTCGGCGCGCAATGGGAGAGCGAGCAGCGTCTGTTCGGCGCGGATGCCTGGCCGCACGGGCTGACCGACACCAATCGGCGGAATCTGGAGACGATCATCCGCTACACGTACGAACAGGGGCTGATCAGCCGGCGGATGACGATCGAGGAGCTCTTCGTTCCGACCGAAACCTGACCGGCGCTCTTGTCAAACCCGTTGCCCGCCACAAGTGCCTGGGCGGGACGCGTGAGCCAAGGAGGAACCCGATGAGGTCGACGAGGTGGATTTTCGCGGCGCTGGCGCTCGCCGGCTGCACCGAGGTGACGCCGATCACCACGCCGGATGGGCGGGTGGTGCAATCGATCAGTTGCGACGGCGCGGTGCTGTCGGAGGCGGATTGCGTGGCCAAGGCGAAGGAAATCTGCCCGGCCGGCTATGATGTCGTCAGCACCGCC
Organism: Acetobacteraceae bacterium; assembly: GCA_027323595.1. Classification (GTDB taxonomy): domain Bacteria; phylum Pseudomonadota; class Alphaproteobacteria; order Acetobacterales; family Acetobacteraceae; genus CAIVDX01. Next base: position 5,982 of record DAHWBL010000118.1, read on the forward strand.
AAATATGACCAGTCGGTGGTGAAGATGTATCCCGGCCCGTTCCTGGCCGCGACAGTGGACCACCGCACGTTGAACGTGCAGTGCCACTGACGCGCGGCGGCTACTGGCAGGAGAGACATTCCTCGTAATTGGTGGTGGCGGCGGGGCTGGCCACGAGCGGGAGCGGTGCGTCGGCGTCGTTGACCAGCGGCGGGCTTTCGATGCGGATCGCCTTTTCGCTGACATTGTCGGCGCGCGCGAGCGACAGGCTGCGGCAGTAATAGAGCGACTTCACCCCGCGCTTCCAGGCCATCATGTGGATCTGGTGCAGGTCGCGCTTGTGCACGTTGGCGGGCAGGAACAGGTTCACCGACTGGCTCTGGCAGATCTGTGACGCGCGATCGGCGGCGTGTTCGACCACCCAGCGCTGGTCCAGCTCGAACGCGGTTTTATAGACCGCCTTTTCCTGCGCATCGAGAAAATCCAGATGCTGGACGCTGCCCTTGTTGACGGTGATCGACGACCACACTTCCGGCGTGTCCTGGCCTTTTTCCTCCAGCAGTTTCTGCAGATGCCGGTTGCGCACGGTGAAGCTGCCGGACAGGGTTTTCTGCAGGAACACGTTGGCGGCGATCGGCTCGATGCCGGGGCTGGAATTGCCGGCGATGATCGAGATCGACGCGGTCGGCGCGATCGCCATCTTGTGCGAGAAGCGCTCCATCACGCCGTATTCCGCGGCGTCGGGGCAGGCGCCGCGTTCGTGCGCGAGCGCGACCGAGGCTGCATCGGCCTGGGCGCGGATGTGGCGGAACATGCGGTTGTTCCAGACCTTGGCGATCACGCTCTCGAACGGCACTTTCTCGGATTGCAGGAAGCTGTGGAAGCCCATCACCCCCAGCCCGACCGAGCGCTCACGCATCGCCGAATAGCGCGCGCGCTCCATGCCGTCGGGTGCGCGGTCGATGAAATCCTGCAGCACGTTGTCGAGAAAGCGCATCACGTCGGGGATGAATTGCGGATCATCCTTCCAGGAGAACCAGCTTTCCAGATTGAGCGAGGCGAGGCAGCAGACCGCGGTGCGCTGCTGGCCGTGATGGTCAAGCCCGGTCGGCAGGGTGATCTCGCTGCACAGGTTGGAGGTCTTGACCTC
>DAHWBL010000088.1 GCA_027323595.1 Acetobacteraceae bacterium
CAAAGCGGGAGGAGAAAACCGTGTGCTCGCGCGTATCGGCGTTTTCCGCGTAAACGATGCCATCCGCCAGGCCCAAGGCGGTCTCGAAACTATCCGCCAGCCGCTGTTCCAGGCCGGGCTTAACCACCAGCCGGTCCACCACCACCTCGATATCGTGCTTCAGGGTCTTCTTCAGCGCCGGAACCTGGTCGATTTCATAAATCGTCCCGTCGACCTTGGCGCGGGTGAAACCCTTGCGCTGGAACTCCGCCAACTCTTTCCTGTACTCGCCCTTGCGGCCGCGAAGCACCGGGGCAAGCAGCAACAGCCGCGTGCCCTCCTGCATCGCCATCACCCGGTCTACCATCTGGCTCACCGTTTGCGCCTCGATCGGCAGGCCGGTGGCGGGCGAATAGGGCACGCCCACGCGCGCCCAGAGCAGGCGCATGTAGTCGTGGATTTCCGTCACCGTCCCCACGGTGGAGCGCGGGTTGCGGCTGGTGGTCTTCTGCTCGATCGAGATCGCCGGAGACAGCCCCTCGATCTGATCGACATCGGGCTTGCCCATCTGTTCGAGGAACTGCCGCGCATAGGCCGACAGACTCTCGACATAGCGGCGCTGCCCCTCGGCATAGATGGTGTCGAACGCCAGCGAGGATTTGCCCGACCCCGACAGGCCGGTGATCACCGTCAGGCTGTCGCGCGGGATCACCACGTCGATGTTCTTGAGATTATGCTCGCGCGCGCCGCGCACGATGATGTTGTCGCGCGCGTCCGCGGTGATCACGCTGTCGCCCGCCGTCGCGTTCAAGGCGCGCGCACGCGGCTTGCGCGTCACACCGCGCGTCACATTCTGGCCGGCCATGCGAGCTGATCCCGGATCAAGGGTGGTGAAAAGGGCGTGTTCTTGTGCTGTTCCTGTGATATGGCACCGGTGAGGGTGCCTGCAAAGGGGTGATCTCGGCCCTGGCCGAGGGGCCCGTGGTGTGGTTACCTGCGGTTGAATATTCGGGCCTGGCTCGCCCCCTGGGTGCGGCCGACATGAGGGAGCAAGCGGTGGCAGGCAGTGTGAACAAGGTGATTCTGGTCGGCAATCTGGGCAAGGACCCCGAGATTCGCACCGGCCAGGATGGCACCAAGATCGTCAATTTCTCCCTCGCGACCAGCGAAAACTGGACCGACAAGGCCAGCGGCGAACGCCGCGAGAAAACCGAATGGCACCGCGTGGTGGTGTTCAACGACCGCATCGCCGACGTGGTCGAGCGCTATCTGAAAAAGGGCGCCAAGGTCTATGTCGAAGGCGCGTTGCAGACCCGCAAATGGACCGACCAGAGCGGCGTCGAGAAATATTCGACCGAGGTGGTCATCGGCCGCTTCAAGGGCGAGCTGACCATGCTGGACGGCGCGCGTGGCGGCGAATCGGCGATGGGCGGGGAGGGCGGCTATGCCCAGCGCGCGCCCGCCGCCCGCGCCCCGGCCGGCGCCCGCGCCGCCAAGCCCGCCGCCGACAGTTGGGACGCGCCGCGCGGCGGCGATCTGGACGACGAAATCCCGTTCTGACCGTCCGGCCCGCCAGCGCGCCAGCGCCAGCCCTGGCCTTCCTTGGCCCCAGATCGTATAATCGGGCGATGAGTAGCCACCCCGCCCAAAGGACGCGCGCACCGCTTTGACCGACTCGCCAGACGACCAGACGCCACGGGCATGGGAGCCCGTGACGCTCGAGGTGGAGATGCGTCGCTCCTACCTCGCCTATGCCATGTCGGTGATCGTCAGCCGCGCCCTGCCGGACGCGCGCGACGGGCTGAAGCCGGTGCATCGGCGCATCCTGTTCGCCATGCACGAGGCCGGCTACACCGCCGACAAGCCCTATCGCAAATCCGCCCGCGTGGTCGGCGACGTCATGGGCAAATACCACCCGCACGGCGACGCCGCGATCTATGACGCGATGGTGCGCATGGCGCAGGGTTTTTCCATGCGCGTCCCGCTGATCGACGGGCAGGGCAATTTCGGCTCGGTGGACGGCGACCCCGCGGCGGCGATGCGCTACACCGAGGTCCGCCTCGGCCGGCCGAGCACCGACCTGCTCGCCGACATCGATCGCGACACCGTCGATTTCCAGCCCAACTACGATGAAAGCTCCGAGGAACCGCGGGTGCTGCCAGCGGCGTTTCCGAATCTGCTGATCAACGGCGCCAACGGCATCGCCGTCGGCATGGCCACCAACATCCCGCCGCACAACCCCACCGAAATCATCGACGCCACGCTGGCCATCATCGCCAATCCTGCCATCACGCTCGACGAGCTGATGCAGATCGTTCCGGGTCCGGACTTTCCGACCGGCGCGATGATCCTCGGCCGCGCCGGCATCCGCTCCGCCTTCGAGACCGGTCGCGGCAGCCTCGCGGTGCGCGCGCGCGCCGAAATCGAGGAGATCCGCAAGGACCGCCAGGCGATCATCGTCAGCGAAATCCCTTATCAGGTCAACAAATCCTCGTTGATCGAGCGCATCGCCGAGCTGGTGCGCGCCAAACAGATCGAGGGCATCGCCGACCTGCGCGACGAGAGCGACCGCTCGGGCATGCGCATCGTCATCGAGCTGCGCCGCGACGCCACCGCCGAGGTGGTGCTGAACCATCTGTACCGCTTCACCCAGTTGCAGACCAGCTTCGGCGTCAACATGCTGGCGCTGGACAATGGCCGCCCGCGCCAGATGGGCCTGCGCGACGCGCTCGATTGCTTCATCGCTTTTCGCGAGGAGGTGATCCTTCGCCGCAGCCGCCACGATCTGGCCAAGGCACGTGAGCGCGCGCATCTGCTGGTCGGTCTGGCCATCGCGGTCGACCATATCGACGAGGTGATCGCTCTTATCCGCGCCAGTGCCGATGGTGCCGCCGCGCGCGCCGCGCTGATGGCGCGCGCCTGGCCGGCGGTGGGCGTGCTGCCGCTGCTCGCCCTGATCGAGGACGACGGCAATGTGATCGTCGATGGCCCGGAAGGCCCGGCGGTGCATCTGACCGAGGCGCAGGCGCGCGGCATCCTGGAATTGCGCCTGCAACGCCTCACCGGGCTGGAGCGCGAAAAGATTCAGGCCGAACTCGGCGAAGTTGCCGAGAAAATCAAGGACCTTCTGGCCATCCTGGCCAGCCGCCCGCGCCGTCTGGAAGTCATGCGCAACGAGCTGGTCGCGGTGCGCGCCACCGTCGCCAGCCCGCGCCTGACCGAGATCGCCGACGCCGCTGCCGACCAGGATGACGAAAGCCTGATCGAACCCGGCCAGATGGTCGTCACCATCACCCGCGACGGCTTCATCAAGCGCACCCCGCTCGACGTGTTCCGCGCGCAGAACCGCGGCGGGCGCGGACGCAGCGCCGCCAGCACCCGTGGCGACGACATCGTCACCCGCAGCTTCAACGCGCACACCCACCAGTTCGTTCTGTTTTTCTCCAGCGGCGGCAAGGCATATCGCGAAAAGGTCTGGCGCCTGCCCGAGGCCGGGCCGACCGCCAAGGGCCGCGCGCTGGTCAATCTGCTGCCCGAGCTCGGCAGCGACACCATCACCGCGGTGCTGCCGCTGCCGCCCGATGAGAGCCTGTGGGACAATCTGCATCTGGTGTTCGCCACCGCGCAGGGCAACGTGCGGCGCAACCGCCTGTCGGACTTCCGCAACGTGCGCGCCTCCGGCCTGATCGCGATGAAGCTCGACGACAAGGACCGGCTGATCGGCGTCGCCACCTGTCGCGAGGGCGACGATGCCTTCCTCGCCACCAGGCTCGGCCGCTGCATCCGCTTCCGCATCGAGGATGACCAGTTGCGCGTCTTCGCCGGCCGCGACAGCTCGGGCGTGCGTGGCATCCGGCTTGGCCGCGGCGACGAGGTGATGAGCCTCTCGGTGCTCGTGCATGTCGATGCCGATGTCGATGAGCGCACCGCCTATCTTCGCCACGCCGCCTCGCGCCGCCGCGCCGGCGACGACGAGGAGGTCCCCGTGATCGAGGAGGACACCGACGAATTCACCTCCGGCGGCGAGGTCCCGGCCGAGCGCATCGACGAACTGGAACAGCGCGAGGAACTGCTGCTCACCATCACCGATGGCGGCTTCGGCAAGCGCAGCTCCGCCTATGAATATCGCGTCACCGGGCGCGGCGGGCAGGGCATCGTCAACATCGTGCTCGGCGCGCGCAACGGCGCGGCCGTCGCCGGCACCTTCCCGGTGCGTCCGGGCGACGACATCATGCTGGTCACCGATGCCGGCCGGCTGATCCGTGTGCCAGGCGACCAGGTGCGCGTCACCGGCCGCGCCGCGCAGGGCGTCATGCTGCTGCGGCTGAACAGCAGCGAGCGCGTCACCAGCGTCTTCCCGGTGGTCGATGACCAGTCCGACGACGCCGGCCCGTCCGAACCCGCAGACCCCGCCGACACCGATGCCTAGCCCCGCCGCAGGCGCACGCACCGGGGTCTATCCGGGCACCTTCGACCCGGTGACCAACGGCCACACCGACATCATCACCCGCGCCGCGCGGCTGGTGGACCGGCTCGTCGTCGGTGTGGCGCTCAACATCGGCAAGGGGCCGCTGTTCGAGATCGACGAGCGCGTCGCGCTGGTGCGCGAACAAACCGAACTGATCGCCCGCGCCAGCGGCACCCGCATCGATGTCACCGCGTTCGACGGCCTGCTGATCGATTTCGCCCGCGCCGAGCACGCCAGCATCATCGTGCGCGGCCTGCGCGCGGTGTCGGATTTCGACTATGAATTCCAGATGGCGGGCATGAACTACCGGCTCGATTCCGCCATCGAAACAGTCTTTCTGATGGCCAGCGAACGCCATCAATTCATCTCCTCGCGCTTCGTCAAGGAGATCGCCCGACTGGGCGGCTACGTGTCGAGTTTCGTGCCGCCGCGCGTGCTCGAACGCATTCTCGGCAAACTGGCCTGAACCACGGACCCGGAGATCGCACCATGACCCACCGGCCCGCCGCGCTGTCGCGGCGCATTTTTCTCGCAACCCTGACCATCGGAGCCACCATGGCAGAAAACGCCTCCGCCCAGCCCGCGCTGGACCCCGACAACACGCTGATCCTCACGCTGAAGGACGGCAAGGTGGTGATCCAGTTGCTGCCCGACATCGCGCCCAAACATGTCGAGCGGGTGAAGCAGCTCGTGCACGACCATTTCTACGACGGCACGCCCTTCCACCGGGTGATCGAGGGCTTCATGGCCCAGGGCGGCGACCCCACCGGCACCGGCACCGGCGGCAGCAAATATCCCGATGTTCCCGCTGAATTCACCAACCGTCGCAAATTCCTGCGCGGCACCGTCGGCGCCGCCCGCAGCCAGAGCCCGGACAGCGCCAACAGCCAGTTCTTCATCATGTTCGCGCCCTCGCCGCATCTGGACGGCCAGTACACCATCTGGGGCCAGGTGGTCGAAGGCATGGATGTGGTGGACAAGATCAAGCGCGGCGTCGGCGGCGGCGGCACCGTGCCCAATCCGCCGGATCGGATCATCACCGCACGGCTGATGTCGGACCCGAATTGATGCCATGCGGGGCGCGCCCTTGACGGCGCGCCCCGTTTGTCCTGAACAGCGCGTCTGTGAGCCCGTAGCTCAGTTGGTAGAGCACGAGACTTTTAATCTTGGGGCCGTGGGTTCGAATCCCACCGGGCTCACCAGGATGCGCTTCGGCTGCCCCGCCCGGGCGGCACCGTCGGTGACGGTAAATATAATCGCCTTCCATCCTTCCCGGCGCTAGAATCGTTACGCGAGTTCAACCGGTAGGATGCATTTCGCCCGTGCGTTCTGTGTCCATCCCGGAAGCGAGAGGATGCACGCATGGATGATCCGGTACGGCTCAGTGCCGCCATCGGGGCACGACACTGGCGCGTGGGGCTGGAGTTCGCCCTCGCCGACGACCCGCTGGTGCGCCTCGAATTTCACAATCTCACCCCGATCCATCACGCCTTCGCGCCGATGGTGCGTGACCAGCGCTATGACATGTCCGAACTGGCCATCGTCAGCGCGGCCCAGGCGGTAGCCTACGGCAAGCCGATCGTGGTCCTGCCGATGACGCTGGCGGCACGGTTCCATCATGGCAGCCTCGTTGGTCTGCGCGGCGTTGCACCCGCCGAGCCGGAGGATCTGCGCGGCGCGCGGATCGCGGTGCGCGCCTACAGCCAGACCACCGGGGTGTGGGTCCGCGGCCTGCTCGACGAGGAGGCCGGTCTTGGTGCCGCCGATATCCACTGGCTCACCCTGGAGGATGCGCACGTGGGCGAATATGCTGATCCGCCCTGGTGCGAGCGGGTGCGCGGCAATCATGGTCTGATAGACCTGCTGCGCACCGGCGGCGCCGCGGCGGCCGTGTTCGGCAATGATCTGCCCCCCGACGCCGACCTCGTGCCGGTGTTCAACCGCCCGCAGGACGCCGACCGCGCCTGGTACAACCACAATCAGCTGGTGCCGGTCAATCACGTGCTGGTGGTCCGCCGCGCCGTCGCCCAGCGCCACCCCGAGGCGCTGCGTCATCTGTGGGAGGTGCTGCGCGCGCAACGCCCGTTGCCCAGCCGCGGCACCATCGCCGCCGACATGGCACCGTTCGGGATATCGGCGATGACGCGCCCGGTGCAGCGCCTGCTCGATCTGTGCGCCCAGCAGCGCCTGCTGCCGCGCGCGCTCAGCGTCGAGGAATTATTCGCCGATGCGCGCGCGCTGCTGGGGCCGGCCGCCTGAGCCTCAGGCCGCCTCGATCGGATTGCGCAGCGTGCCGACCCGCTCGACCGACACGTCGCATACATCGCCGGGCTTCATCCAAAGCTGCGGCTTGCGCGCAAGCCCCACCCCGGCCGGCGTGCCGGTGACGATGAGGTCGCCGGCCTGCAGGGTGAACGCCTCGCTCAGCGTGGAGATCAAGGTGGCGACATCGAAAATCATGTCGTCGGTGTTGGCGTCCTGCACCACCTCGCCGTTCAGCGTGGTGGTGATGCGCAGGCCCTTGGCCCCTGGCGGCAGCTCGTCGGCGGTCACCAGGATCGGCCCGAACGCGCCGGTCGCATCGAAATTCTTGCCCACCGTCCATTGCGGCGCCTTGAACTGGTAGTCGCGAATCGACGCCTCGTTGAACAGCGAATAGCCGATCACGTGCGACAGCGCGTCCGCCTTGCTGATCGAATGCCCGCTCTTGCCGATCACCGCCACCAGTTCGCCCTCGTAATCGAGCTGCTCGGACACGACCGGCCGCAGGATCGGCTGGCCGTGCGCGACGAGCGACGAGGCGAAGCGGCCGAACACCGTCGGGTAGGCCGGCTGCTCGAAGCCCGATTCGCGCGAGTGATCGGCATAATTGAGGCCGATGCAGATGATCTTCGGCGGGTTGGGCAACGGCACCAGCACCGTCACCGCGTCCAGATCCACGATGCCGCAATTCGCCAGCGCCGCACCTGCTGCTGCAAGTGCCGCCGGCCCGCGCGCGACGAGTGCGGTGAGGTCGCCCGGATAGCCGGGCTCGTCGGCGAAGCACGCCCTGAAAGGCTGGTCCGCGCCGGCGGCAGCCGCGATGGCTGTGCGTCCGGCGGTCTGGATCATGGCGAAGCGCATGGTGTTTCCTCCTGCTGCGATCTGGGCTTTGCCCGATCAGCCGATTTCGTAATTATGGGCGAAATCCTCCGGCGGAACCGGCCCCCACAGATAGAACCCGTTCTCCGGCGTGTGCGACATCGCCTGCCAGTCATGATCGGCCGAGATGAAATCGATGTCGCATGAATATTCCGAGTAGCTGCCCCAAGGATCGCGCACATAATGGAAATAGTTCGACCCCAGCACGTGCCGCCCGAATCCCCAGCCGCGCGAAAACCCCAGATCCGCCATCCGCGCCGCCCCCACGCCGATATCCTGCACCGAGGCGACATCCCAGCTCACATGATGCAGTCCCGGCCCGCCTGATTGCGCGAAGGCGACCAGATGATGGTCGCTGCCATGCACCCCGTGCAGGAACGCCACCACCCCGGCCTCGTCGGACAGGCGCAGCCCCAGCACGCGGCAATAAAAATCGATCGCGCGAGGAATATCCGAGGCAAACAGCAAAATATGCGACAGCCGCCGCGGCACCGCCACCGGCATCTGGTCGCGCGTGGGCATGGCGCGCAGATTGGCCGGGGCGGAGATGAATTCGGCGCGGGTTTTTTCTCCCGGCGAGGATTTTTCCGCCACCTTGATCTCCAGCAGCGTCCCGTCCGGGTCACGCAGCCAGATGCCGTCGTCGGCCATGCCCGGCGGCGGCGCCAGCCGCTCGATGCCAAGCGCTGCCAGATGGGCGGCAAATCGCGGCATGTCGCGCGCATAGGCGCCGAAGCTGACATGCATCAGCCGCTTGCCGGGGCCTTCCACGAAACGCAGCCAGCGATGCGCATGCACCTGGGTAAAGATGTCGAGCCCACCGCCAGATTCCACGACCCGCAGCCCAAAGCCATGATAAAACCGCCGCGCCGCCTCCAGGTCGGGCACCTCGATGCTGACATGGTCCATCGAATGCACACCCAGCAGCCCCGCCCGGGTGCTGGCCGGCACATACCCCCCGATCTGCGTCATCCTCGTTTTCCCCCCCTCACCTGACCCCCATCGTGCCCGCACCGCCGCGCATGGTCAAAGGGTGGCATCCTTGGTCCCCATCGATTATTCATCGTCGCGAACAGGGGGAGACCACGGCATGACGCGCGGACACACCCGGCGGCCTGGCTATCGTCCACGCCTCGCGGCCGCCCTGGTCGCGTGGCTCGCGTTCGCCCCGATCGCTGTTGCCCCGATCGCTGTCGCAAACGAGATCGTTCGTGTCGTCCACACATCCTCCTCCACCTACACCGCCGCCTTCGCCGCGCTCGACCAGGGCTTCTTCGCCGCCCACGGGCTCGATGTCCGCTTCAGCCAGACCGCGATCAACTCCAACATCCCCGCCGCCCTCCTGTCCGGCTCGGCCGACATCGGCGGCCCGTCCTCGGCGGTGATGATCCAGGCGGTCGATGGCGGGCTCGCGCTGCTCGCGATCGCGGGCACCGGGCTCGCCTATCCGGGCGGCACCAACGAGGCGGCCGTCGCGCGTCCTGATGCCGGCATCCATGCCCCGGCGGACTATATCGGCCGGCGTGTCGGCGTGCCTGGCATCGGCGTCATCACCGACATCTTTTTCCGCTACTGGCTGATCGCCAATCATGTAGACCCCGCCAAGGTGATCTACGCCGAGGTCGCCAACCCGCAACAATATGACGCGCTGCGCGGCGGCGGCGTCGATGCGGTGGCGGCCAACGATCCGCAGCTCTTTCGCCTCATCCGTTCCGGCGTCGGCGTCGAGGCCGGTCGCTTTCTCGACGCTCTGCCCGGCGCGATCCCGATCATCGTCTACGCCGTCACCCCCGACTACGCCGCCCGTCACCGCGCCACCGTGCTCGCCTTCCAGGCCGCGCACCGCGAAGGCGTGGCCTACGTCGAACAACATCCCGACGAGGCGCGCGCCATCCTCGCGCGCCACCTGCATTTGTCCGACGAGGTGGTGAAGGACATGGAGATGCCGAAATACCAGGCCGATATCGCGCCCGAGCAGATCGGCCGCATGATCGACATCATGCAGCGGCTGAACATGTTGCAGAGCCATCCAGACCCCGCCGCGCTGGTCTTTCGCTGAACGAAATCACCTGCTCTCGACAGCGAAATTGTCGATCAGCCTGGTCCGCCCCACGCGCACCGCGGCCAGCAGCCGGCACGGCCGGTCCGCCCGGCGCAGCGCCAGAAGGCTCGTCGCGTCGCATAATTCCAGATAATCGATCGCCCCGATCCCCGCGCGTTGCAGCCGCGCCCGCGCCGAGGCCAGCACCGGGTCCACCGCCGCGCCGGCGCCGATCTGCACCGCCGCGTCCTGCAGAATGCGCGGCAGCATCGCCGCGGTCGCGCGCTCGGCGTCCGACAGATAGTCATTGCGCGACGACAGCGCGAGCCCGTCCGCCTCGCGCACCGTGGGCACCGCGCGGATCGCCACCGGCAGATCCAGATCGCGCGCCATGCGCCGCACCAGTTGCAGCTGCTGGTAATCCTTCTCGCCAAAATAAGCCGAATCCGGCAGCGCCTGCATCAGCAGCTTGCACACCACCGTCGCGACCGCGGTGAAATGCCCCGGCCGATGCACCGCATCCAGCACCTGGCTGATCGGCCCGCCGACCTGGATCTGGGTGGCAAAGCCGTCCGGATACATCTCCTCCACGCGCGGCAGATACAGTGCCGAGACGCCGGCATCGGCGAGCAACGCGGCATCCGCTTCGGGCTGGCGCGGATACAGCTCGAAATCCTCGCCCGGCCCGAACTGCGTGGGGTTGACGAAGATCGACACCACCGCGCGCGGGTGCTGGCCAAGGGCTGCGCGCACCAGCGCCAGATGCCCCGCATGCAGCGCGCCCATCGTGGGCACCAGCCCGACGCCGTCGCCCGCCTCCCGCCATTGCCCGATCTGGCGCCGCAACTCGGCGATGCCATGCAGCACCGGCAGTCCCATCTCCGCCTCAGACCAGCGGTAGTGCTGCGTGACGCACATAGGCCGGCCGCGTCAGCAGCCGCTCGTACCACGCGCGCAACGCCGGCATCTCCGGCCGCTCGATATCCAGCGCATAGAACCGGTGCACCAGCACGCCGAGCGGAATATCGGCCAGGCTGAACCCATCCCCGGCGACATAGGCGTGCGCCTCCAACTGCGGCAGCAGCAATCGCCAGCCGGCGGCCAGCGCCTTCGCATCGCGGGCGATCTGCGCCGGATCACGCTGCGCCGCCGGCAGGCGGATCAGCGGGCGGAACACCGCCACCACCAGGCCGTTCAGCACCGTCTGCTGGAAATCCATCCATTGATCGATGGTCGCGCGCATCCGCGGCGCCTGCGGCCATAGCGGCGTGGGATGGATGCTGGCCAGATAGCGCAGAATCGCGTTGCTCTCCCACAGCCGGAAATCGCCGTCCTGCAAGGTCGGCACCAGCCCGGTCGGGTTGTGGCGCCGATATTCGGGCGAATCGGTGCCGCCGAAATCGCCGCCGACATCGTGGCGCTGATAATCCAGCCCCAGCTCATCGAGCAGCCACAGCACCTTCATCACGTTCGACGAGGTGCTGCGCCCCCACAGAATGAGTTGCGCGTCGTTGGTCTGTGGCATGGTCCGTTCCCCGGCAGTCTGTTGGTCCGCGCAGACTAGGCGAGCCGGGCGCTTGCTCCAAGCCGGCCGGCGCGCGATGAAGGGGCGAACCGCGACAGGATGGGATCATGCGCAGTGCGTCTCCGCGCCTCATGGGCGGGATGGTCGGCCTCATCGGGCTCGCCGCGC